>JBFEWA010000141.1:0-7480 GCA_041546605.1 Bermanella sp. | reverse complement strand
GGGTATTGGAATTCGTGCTTCACCTGCGTGAAGCGACGATGGCGTACATGTCCTTTATAAATCGCACTGTTCAAACCAGCTTTGGCATTGGTCATAAATGAATTCCAAACGACTCCACCACGCGTAAAGCGCTGTTTACGCCATCTTCATGAAAGCCATTGAACCAGTACGCCCCACAGTAATGGCTGCGATTATGACCACTGATTTCATGGTGACGTTTTTGTGCCGCTACGCCATCCAACGTAAAGACAGGGTGAGCGTATTGATATTGATCAATAATTTTCGCGGGATCAATCTCTTGCGAGCGATTCAAGGTCACCAACAGGGTTTCTTCGGCATCATGAAAGTTTTGCAACATATTCATATTATAGGTGACCATGGCAGTTTCGCTTTTGCGCTGCGGGATATGATAATTCCAGCTGGCCCATGCAAGTTTGCGCTTAGGCATGAGTCGAGTATCCGTATGCAATACCACATCGTTCTTTTGAAACGGCAAAGCGCCTAAAATGTCACTTTCTAATTCCGTGGGTTGTGCCAACATTTTAAGCGCTTGGTCACTGTGACAGGCAAAAATCACTTGATCAAACTCAAAGGATTTCTCCCCTGAGTAAAGAGTGACGCCATCTTCCCGTCGTTCTACTTTTTGAATGGGCGTATTTAAATAAATGCGTTCGGCATAGGCTTGGGTAATGGGCTTAATGTAAGACTCAGAGCCATTGCATAACACTCGCCACTGGGGGCGATCATCCACACTCAGCATGCCATGATTATTAAAAAACTGTAAAAAGAACCTTAGTGGAAAATCCATCATCACATCTACTGATGCTGACCAAATAGCCGATCCCATGGGCACAATATAGTGATGAATAAAACTCTTGGAATAACCATGGGCTTGTACAAACTCACCTAGGGTTTGAGTATCGTTAACTTCACCTGACTCTAGCGCGGCCACAGTTTGTTTATTAAAACGCAGAATGTCCCACACCATTTTTAAAAAAGAAGGACGCAACACATTAATACGCTGGGCAAATAAACTATTGAGGGAAGTACCATTGTATTCCACCCCGGAATTCTCATCGCGCACACTAAAGCTCATGTCTGAAGCTTCGCTGGCTACGCCTAATTGATCCATTAGTTTAATAAAATTTGGATACGTCCAGTCATTAAATACAATAAAACCTGTATTCACCGGATAGGTTTTATCCCCTAATGTCACATGTTTGGTATGGGTATGACCACCTAAATAATCATTAGCTTCAAATAAAGAAACTTCGTGCTCAGAGGAAAGTAGATGAGCACTGGTTAAACCTGCTATCCCTGAACCAATCACTGCTATTTTTTGTTTTGTCACATTACTGTCCTGTATCGAATGCTACGAATTCATGCGTTTTTTCAAAAATGCGATCACTCGCCCTAACAATGGTACGTGCTCATATAATAATGCGCCGCCATCTACATAATCTTGGTGATAGAACACTTTGTCATTAAATCGAATATGGGAACTACCATTAACATAAATGGCTTTTCCTTTATTGAGCTGAGGATGAATATACTCCATAGTCCATGTGAGCATGGCACTATCGGATTTTATAAATTCTTCATGAAATTCAAACTGACAATGCTCTACGTTTTCATAAATAGAGTCACAATACTGCAGAAAATGATGCAGACCTGAAATGTTGTGAAAGCTGTCAACAAAGGTCATGTTCTCGGCATATACTTGTTCGATCAAGCCGCTTAACACCGTGTCGCGATTTAGGGTGTTGTAGAGCAACTTAAATGCGTCTACCACATTCTGTGCTTGCTCTAGGGAGCTATTCGCTTGCTGCATTCTGTTCATCTCACCCCCGCTCTTGCTCGCTAGCCATTTCAGATTGTTTGCCTTCTTGCAAGATACGACTTGGAACCGGGTTTAGATCACGCACAATGCCCACCCAACTTAAAACTTTAAGCATGTAATAGGAGATATCTAACTCCCACCAGTAAAAGCCCTGGCGAGCCGATGTGGCAAATCGATGATGATTATTATGCCAGCCTTCTCCAAGGGTTATGAATGCCAGCCAAGGATTATTACGGGAATGATCTTTGGTTTTAAAGCGGCGACTGCCATAAATATGCCCTAGGGAGTTAATGGTAAAAGTGGCATGAAACAAGATCACAGTAGAAACAAAAAAACCCCAGATAAGCATTTGAAACCCATTTGTTTCAAGTGATGGTGCCGCATACGCTAATACCTCACCCAACATAAATGTCATGGTGGCCAAAACGGCTGGCGCAATAATATCGAATCGATTTAAAAATCTCAGTTCAGGGTATTTCGCCCAATCTTTAATCACAGAGTAATCGGTTTTAAATGCGGCCTCACAAATAAACCACCCCATGTGAGACCACCAAAAGCCATGCTTAACTGGTGAATGTAAATCATCATCCTCATCACTGTGCTTGTGATGTTTTCTGTGATGGCTGGCCCACCATAATGGCCCCCTTTGAGCCGAGCTATTACCAATAAAGGCAAACACAAATTGCCAAAAGCGATTGGTTTTGAAACTTCGATGGGAAAAATAGCGATGATAAAACGCAGTAATGGCAAACATGCGAATCCAGAATAGCAACAAACACACGGCAACGGCCACGGGACTCACCCCAACCCAGATCACCCCCAAACACATGGCGTGGACAAAAAAGAACGGTAAGCACCGCACCCAATTGATGTGGCGGCTGTTCTCATCCACATCGGAACCCACTTGTGCTTCGGCATCTACCCAGCGGATGACATTTCGCCAAATACTCACGCCGGTTTGTTTTGCAATGAACGATGAGGTCATGACAAACCATACTCCTTAAATTGTGAATCCGATTCTCGTTCACTTAACTGTTTAAAATTCGCTTTGGTTTGCGCCACTGATGATTTGTGATCCACAATAGGCAATGGATAACCACATTGCGATGCTTGCTTAGCATTAGGCTGATGAATGGATTTGTCATCCAGCTGAACCAACTCTGGCAAGTAGCGACGAATAAAGTGTCCTTTCTCATCGAAGCGCTGCGACTGTCGAGTGGGGTTAAAAATTCTAAAATAAGGCACAGCATCTACACCTGTGGAAGCCGACCATTGCCAGCCGCCATTATTTGAAGCCAAATCACCGTCCACTAACTTCGACATAAAATACTGCTCACCCAAACGCCAGTCCACAAATAAATGCTTGGTTAAAAACATGGCGGTAACCATACGCAAACGATTATGCATCCAACCAGTTTGATTTAATTGTTGCATGGCCGCATCCACAATTGGGTATCCGGTTTTACCTTCGCACCACGCTTTGAACAATTCATCATCTTGCTTCCACGGTAACTGATCCGTGTTGGCTTTAAAGGGTTTATAGCGACAAAGTTCAGGAAACGCCGCCATAAGGTGGCGATAAAAATCACGCCAAATCAATTCAACCGCCCACGTTTTACAACCTAGATTATCCAAACCGTTTGGTTTGGATACAGCACCTTGAAAACACTGTCGAGTACTAATAGCACCTATGGCTAGGTACATAGACAGCTTAGATGTACCTTCGATACTGGGAATATCACGACTATCATGATAATGATCAATATCGTCTTCAATAAATGTATCCAATTGATCCAGAGCGGTTTGTTCACCGGCAATCCAAAGTGAATGCCAAGTTTGCAATTGCTCATCACTCACGTCTTTCGTAACCGTTTTTTGTAAGCTATTTAGCGGGGATAAATCCGATGCAATGGCCAACTTTTCTTGCTTAATGGGCTTAGCATATAGAGGCCTGGATTTTTCTTGCATATCGGCAAGATAAGCATTTTTGAATGCCGTGAATACTTTATAGAATCTTCCTTGCTTGTTGCGAATATCCCCCGGAGCAATCATGCATTGATCATGATAAGCAAAGGTCTTTACATTCATTGCACTTAGGTTTGCACACACCATTTGGCTTAACTGATCTTCGTTCCATTCATATTCATGATTAAAGAACACCTGTTGGATACCTTGTTCAATCACAAGTTTTTTTAGGTTATTAGCAAGGTGGTCAAAGTCGGTTTCCGCTACAACCAATAAGGGAACATTTAATGCTTCAAGATCATGAGACAATAACGGTAAATGACGCAAAATAAAATCTTGTTTTACGCTGGAAACATTGTGACGCTGCCATTGTGTAAGGGGCGCAAAAAATACCGCCAATGTCGGGCCGCTTTTTAATGCATGATACAAAGCTGGATTATCATGAATGCGAAGATCGCTGCGAAACCACATTAAATTCATGTTAACTACTCATTCGATGATCGGCAGCTAGCATGAGGTGGTCAGCCAGAGCCAAAGCACTTAAATACGCGGCTTCAACGCCATCAATTAATATGTCTTGCGCTAGATAATCCGCACAAATATGAATGCCATCATCAGCACTCAGAAATCCGGAGGCTTCATAACCATTCTGATTGCCTTGGGCATAAAGCCAACGATGACAATAATCCGCTTCAATGTGCAAAGGCTGCTGGGTTAGTTGTGCGAACTCGTTGGTCAATTCCATTAATACCTTGTCTTTTGAATAATCCGTTCGACTGTCGCTCCATTCATGACTGGCCTGGATGGTATAGACGTGTAATCCCGCACCTTGGTGTCGGTTTGGCTTACTGTTTTCGTAACTGACTCGTGCAATATTAAGACTAGGCGATACCCAGAAATCCTCCATATTAAGTGCTTCACGCAAGGCCAACATAACCACCCATTGTGCTGATACTGTCACTTTTTTGATGCGGTATCTCAATAAGTGATCTTTTGGCAGTAAGTCACAGCATTGTGGCGCCGGTGCGGTGATTATCACGTCATCCACCAAGGCGTAGCAGTGTTCGCTATTATTGTCCTCAATATACACAGCCCAATGCCCACGATGCTTCTCCAGACGAGTGATGCGAGTGCTGAATTGCACCGCCAATGAGTCAGCCAAATGACGCGTTATGCTGGAGCTTCTAGATTGCCCCACATACCAGTGTTCATCGTTAAGTTGCGTCCATGTTTGTAATACTCCAGCTTCACACCACTCATTTACTTTATGCTTAAACCTTGGTGTGCGAGCGGTGAAGGCAGAACAACCTAAATCAAATGACACTTCACCATCTGGTAAGATCACGCGCTTTGATGATAAACGTCCACCACTGCCGCGGGCTTTCTCCACGCACAAAATGGTTTTACCTTGCTTGTGTAATTCGTTGGCAATGGTTAAGCCGGAAATTCCCGCACCAATGACCAAAACATCTGCAGTGATCATAATTTATCCTAGCGTTACAATTACTCGGTTTACGCTAAAATCACCTTGGCGGATCACACATTAGCCCAAATTCCACATTTCAAGAATTAACACTTTACCCATAAGCCCCATTCCTTTAAGTTATCTGGCATTATTTTGTGACATTACAGAATGTTAAGGGATCGAAACTTGAGCTCGCAAAATTCGAACGCAGTGCGACCTTTAGATGATCTCATCATCAGGATTGCCAACCACCAAGACCAACACGCTTTCGTCGAACTTTTCGAACAAATCGGGGCTAAGCTCAAAGCCTATGCCGTGCGCTGTGGTGCATTGGATGGCGAAGCAGAAGATATAGTGCAGGAATGCATGCTGACGGTCTGGCGTAAAGCCCATCAGTTCAACCCTAAGACCGCCTCTGCCACCACCTGGATGTACACCATAGTGCGTAACAAGCGCATCGATATGGCCCGTAAAACCAAGTATGACGTGGTCGTATCCGACGATTTATGGCCTGAGCCTGAAGGGGAAGACCTAGAAACTGACGTTGCGCGTGATCTAGAAGGCAAAATTGCCCGTACATTATTACACGGCCTGCCAGAAGAGCAGCGCCAGATCGTTTATAAGGTGTACTTTGAAGGTAAGTCCCATAGCGAAATCGCAAATGAGCTGGATTTACCCTTAGGTACCATTAAATCAAGGCTACGTCTGGCCATGAAAAAGCTAGACACCTTGGCACAAGAGCAGATGACATGGCTAATTATCATCCTTCTGACGAACTTTTAATGCAGTTCACTGCAGGGCAGAAACACGATGCCCTCGGTGTGCTAGTGGCTTGCCACTTAGAAACCTGCAGTGAATGTCGTAAGCGCACCCAGATGTTCGAGCAGCTGGGCGGTGAGCTACTGGATGCAACGAAAGAAGTGCAGTTCAGCAATGGCTTTTTAGATAAGCTTCTTACCAAGCTAAAAGACGCGCCACCTAAAGAAACACAGGTCACAGGCGATAGTCGGCTACCCCGGCCTTTGCGTCGGTTTATACCCGGCTATTTTGACACCCTGCCTTGGAGTGGCTTGTCGCGAAATATTAAGGAATTCACCCTACCTTTTAGCGATCAGCGCTATACGGCTAAATTCTATAAAATTGCCGCGGGTAAAGAACTTCCGATTCATACCCACAAGGGCAATGAATTTACCCTAGTGTTATCCGGGCAATTCTCCGATGAAGCAGGGGATTACAAAGAAGGTGACTTTATCCTCGCCGATACCAATACCCTGCATCAACCAAGAGCCAGTAAGGATGCCGACTGTATTTGTTTTGCCGTCATGGATGCGCCGCTGAAATTCACCGGCTTCTTTGGGCGCATGCTCAATCCGTTCTTACGCTAGTATTTTCAGCACAAAAAAGCCCAGACTGTTCTGGGCTTTTTTTGTTGGAAGCAAAGCATTATTAATTTTAAGTGCTAAGAATCAGTGACCAGAGAATTCACAGATAGAATACACCTCAAATCCTGCTGCTTTGATTTTTTCGCTGCCTTTCAAATCAGGCAAATCGATAATCGCGGCCACTTCCACCACATTAGCCCCTAACTTTTTCACCAATTCACAGGCGGCTAACATGGTACCGCCGGTGGCGATTAAGTCATCCATCACCAATACATTATCACCGGGCTTAAAGGCATCAGTATGCAATTCAATTTCGGCGCTGCCATATTCTAAATCATAACTTTGGCATACGGTGTCAAAAGGCAATTTACCTTTCTTACGCACAGGCACTAATGATAAGCCAAGCTCATACGCTAATGGCGCACCTAAAATAAAACCGCGAGCATCAATAGCCGCAACCGCGTCTAGCTGCATTCCTTGGTATCTGTGTACAAAGCTGTCGATTAATTTACGAAACACCTGCTTGTTTTGCAGCAATGGCATGATGTCACGGAACATCACACCTGGCTCGGGCCAGTTTTCCACCGTGCGCACGGCATTCTTAATTTCATCTTGATAAACGGACATGGAAATTTCCAAACTTAACGAACTGCTAAAGTCTTACGACTTGATACGTTGACATAAAAAAAGCAGGTGAAGCCAAGACTCCACCTGCTTTTTAAGTTTAATTAAAAATGAGCTTTTACTAAAAGGTTAACGTTACTTTCGTCAGTACCATCAACATACAATTTGTTAGTCCAGTTCACGTATTCAACACCAGCATAAAGC
>JBFEWA010000151.1:0-7186 GCA_041546605.1 Bermanella sp. | reverse complement strand
TGATAATCCACACACCTGAGCTGTAACACCAAAACTGGATATTAAATTCCAATCTAGTGGCAACTTGCCCGTCGGCGCTTGTGTCTCTTTGCTTAGGAAAAGCTGGGGCTGGTATGGCCGAGGATAGCGCAGAATTCAATGCTGACACGGCAGGATTCGGCGCTTGCTGTACTGGCACTGACGCTTGCACAGTGGCTTGAGGCGAAGGTGCAATTTGCCCTGGCGCCATGGTCTGCGCCACCGGCGCCGGAACATCTTCAAAGTGTGCCGGTATCACAGGTGCTTCCATGGCAGCTGGAATAAACGCTTCTGTGCTTGCAGTTTCTGCTGTCAAAGCGACAGATTCAGGTGCCGCTTGCGCTGCCATAACTGACTCAGATTCAACCGCTTTGGGCACCCAGACATCTATGCCTAGGTGTTCCAAATAAGTCAGCTGAGCGGCAGAATACAACATAGAGATTTACACACCTTCCACTTGTTGTGGGTGCGCTTTTTCTGAACTTTGCGCCAATAAATTCAAGGCATTGATATACGCTTTAGCCGAAGCCACTATGATATCGGTATCGCTGCCTAAACCATTCACAATGCGTCCACCTTTTTCTAAACGCACCGTCACTTCACCTTGACTGTCGGTACCTTGAGTAATGGCATTCACCGAATACAACTGCACGTTGGCACCAGATTGCGCATTGCTTTCAATGGCTTTAAATACCGCATCCACAGGGCCACTGCCTTCTGCTTCTACGGTTTCTTCGTTACCATCAACTGCTAACGTTAGTTTGGCTTTAGGTGTTTCACCAGTTTGGCTTTGTGCTTCTAACGTCACTAACTGGTATTTTTCATCCATGGTACGAGTAGCGCTAACCAAGGCTTGCAAATCTTCATCGAAGATTTCGTGTTTTTTATCGGCCAGTTCTTTGAAACGTGCAAACGCCAGATTCAATTCTTGATCCGATTCAAAGTGCACACCCAACTCTTCTAAACGTGAGCGGAAAGCGGCGCGGCCTGAGTGCTTACCCATCACCATTTTGTTGGCACCCCAACCCACATCTTCGGCACGCATGATTTCATAGGTTTCGCGGTGTTTTAATACACCGTCTTGGTGAATACCGGATTCATGGGCAAACGCATTGGCACCCACAATGGCTTTGTTTGGCTGCACAGGGAAACCCGTAATAGTCGACACCATGCGTGACGTAGGCACGATGATTTCGGTATTAATGCCAGTTGTCACATCGAATAAATCGCTGCGGGTTTTAACCCCCATAACAATTTCTTCAAGGGCCGCATTACCCGCACGTTCACCTAAACCATTGATGGTACATTCCACTTGGCGCGCACCGTTCGCCACAGCGGCCAGAGAGTTGGCCACAGCCAAGCCTAAGTCGTTATGACAGTGCACAGAGAAAATGGCCTTATCGGCATTAGGAATGCGCTGTAATAAGGTTTTGATTTTATAACCAAACTCTTCTGGAATGGCATAACCCACTGTGTCTGGAATATTGATGGTTTTCGCGCCAGCATCGATAGCCGCTTCAATGATGCGACATAGAAAATCCATTTCAGACCGACCCGCGTCTTCACAAGAGAACTCCACATCATCCACTAAATTGCGAGCACGTTTAACAGCATACACAGCACGCTCCACCACCTGATCCGGTGACATGCGTAGCTTGTGCTCCATATGAATTGGGCTGGTGGCAATAAATGTATGAATACGCTTACGCTCGGCCGCTTTTAACGCTTCAGCTGCGCGATCAATGTCGCCATCTACGGCACGGGCCAAGGAACAAATGGTGCTTTCTTTCACTGCAGCCGCCACGGCTGCAATGGATTCAAAGTCACCCGGGCTCGCCGCAGCAAAACCGGCTTCAATCACGTCAACACGCATTTTTTCCAGCGCTTTACCGATACGAACCTTTTCGTCTCGGGTCATCGATGCCCCAGGGCTTTGCTCGCCATCACGCATAGTGGTATCAAAAATGATTAACTGACTCATGGTCACTCCTGCTGTACATCTTTTGCTCAAACGGGTGGAGATTGAACCTAAATAAGAGCGTTTAGACGTGAAAAAAGGTGAAAGTAATTAAGGCGAAACTATAGCGGGAAAGGGCGTTAATTTCCATGTCTAGACGTTGCCTAGCTCAGGAAATTAACGAATCGGGGTGACGGATAAGCGTGAGGTGAAATCCATATTTTGCAGCTTCATGCCTTGCAGCATATTGGCCGATGAGCCTGATGCTCCGTGCTGCATTTGCACACTATCTATGGTTAATTCTTTGATCTTCACATTATTGGTCAAGATAAGGGCCTCTGGACGATTCGCTCGTTGAGCCGCATCCGGATTCGCCACATAGGTATAATCTGCCGCGCCCTTGCCGGATGTAATGACTTCATCTCCAGCATTACCCGTGATGCCGTTGCTGTCGGTGCCGGTTGTCTTCTTAATCACTCGTGCCTGCGCCACATCCACTGTCATGGTGTGTTCAACACCAAAGGTATTAGTGGTGTCATCATAACCGTCACTGGTATAGATGTTATTCAATTTCATGGTTTGACCCGTGCCCGCTTGCCCTGCGGTGCGATTCATTTCTATAGATACGCTATTCGCTTTGCCTTCGGCAATGTTTTCTTGCAGCAGAATTTGTTTCTGCTTAATGGTTAAACCTTCACTGCCCGTATCCAACCATGAACCACCATTGGCATGACAGCTTGCTTCATCCACACCGGCGGCTCCCAAACACTGAACTAGGTTGGCACCACCGCCGCTGATTACCAATTGTGAGCCTTGCTGATATTGCTGCGTAGCAATGCCGCCCAAACTAGCACCTGTGGTTCGACCACCAAAACGTACATCATTAGCTGCAAATTCACTCCACAGCTCACCTAAGACTAGTTTGATGCCGTCGTTATCCACATCTAAGGTGACATCTCGCATATGAAACTCGTAGGTGACGGCATCAAGATGCACACCGCTTGTGCCAGACTTGGTCAAGGTGAAATTACCATTGGTCAGTAACATATCGGCATCAAGAGTAATACCACTGCCCACTGCACCACCGCCACGAATCTCAAGTACGCCGTTCAAAGTAAAGCTGGCATCCCCATAAAAACCCAAAAATTCATAGCCATTTTGAGTTTGTGAGGTGTCATCGCCCACGCGTAAGCCATCCAAGCCGTAATTAACCTGGTAATTACGTAAACCAATGGCTAAGAAATCTTCATTCACATCATTGCTTGCATCAATGGAGTCCGCACCATTACGGATATCCAATGTGCTATAGCCTTCACCATAGGCGTAATAATTATCCGCCATGATGGTGTGAGTATCATCTGTGTAATAAATATCCGCCGTCATATTCCACTGGTTAAAAATGCTGACACCATCGGAAACATTGGAGACTTTGGAATAAAAATTGGTCATGATTGAATCAAAACCGGCTGCAGCTAAATCGGCATCCACAGAAAAATCATTCCCCGCAAAGGCAATACCCGGCGCTAACTTGAGCTGATTTTGATAAGTGACGCTGTCATGTACGCCATCACTAAAATCAAACTGAAAATCAAATGCACCCACGGTTTTGCCGGAGATCTGCACCAGGTCCGATTTAAAATTACCAGCAACACTGTCCCATTGCATGGCAATATGATCACCAAGGATCGCTTCAGCGGTACCGATATCAAAAGTAAAACCCGTCACGTCCACCACACCAGATTGCTTAGCAATTTTCACCGTGGCTTCATCCGTATAGCTGCTGACATTACCGTCACCACTGGCATTGGCACTGGTGTCGAATTCGAAATGCATGTTCATGGTGATACCCGTGCCTTCACGGCCACCGCCATAAATAAAGATATGGCTATTCTGGTAAGTACGACTTTCAGCAAAGCTGCCTAGGGAGTTCGTGGCCACACAATCTAAATCTGAAAAGCAAATACCGCCTACGCTCATGCTGTAAGACATGCTCGGCATGCGTAACGCGAGATAGGCTTTTACTGTGTCATCTTCCACGTCCAACGTCATATCGGTAATGGAGCCGCTGTACACCATGTTATTTATATGGAAAGTATTGCCATTGGTACTCCAGCGGAATTCAGCATCGCTAAGATTCGTGTCACTAGAAATAATAAAACCCGATTCTCCAGCGCTTTTGCCGTTGATCGTTAACGTATTCGTGCCGACCCAATCGTATTGTAGCTGGCCGAAACTTTGCCTTGTGGCATAACCATCCACAGCAGAGCCCCTGTGATTACCCACAGAGATAGAACCGATTTGTAAGCGTGTTTCTTGAAACTCACTGACAATCACCAACCCATCATTGCCATCTACATCAATTGTATGAACGGAAATGGCTTGTTGATTATTCACATCATTTGGGTGACCAATAACAATGTCTTTGAAATCTAGAATCTCACCTGAGGTGTCATCTTTATCCGAATACAATATTTCAGAAATCTCTAACTGCTTATGCATTTCTAAAGTAAGACCCGCCTGCCCTGAAACATCAGACAAACTGGCTTCATCTAAGCCGACCAGTTCAGCCTGTGCTAGACCAATGAACAAACATAAAGGAGAGATTAATAACTTACGCATCATGGATTCCCCGTAGGAAAGACAAGTAAGTTACCCTGCATATTCACAGAGCCATTAAAGTCGATACCGTGGCGCACCTGTTGGGTGTAACCTGCGTCTGTAGGGCGTGCTTGGGAACTGGTCACCACAGAGTATGAGAAATTCTCAAACTTCAATTTCTCAGGCAATCCGATTTCCAATACCGTCATACCATCAATACCCGCTTCCGTTTCATCGCCGCCAAAGTCATCAATGGCACTGTCAATCACTCGAGATTTAATGGTCAAACCTTCAAAAGAGATTTTACCCTTCATATCATCCAGCGCGATCCACCCGCCGTTTTCATTAGGTTGAACCGCCATACGAGCACCGCAACGGTCAGCATTGGCAGACTGTACTTCAGCACAAGTCCCCCACACCACGCTGGCATCATTTGGATCAATATTACCTGCATCCGCCGAAGTCAGAGGACCACCCGCTTCATTCATAATGAGCTCGCCAGACAAATAAACGCCGTTTTGTCCACTCACATCAGCCAAGCCCGCATCGGAAATTTCTTCCATCGAAACGGCAGGCAACGCAAAGAACACTAAGCTGAATAACATCCATTTAGAGATCATGACTGGTCACCTCCAAATGTTGAATCTGCAAGCCTTGCAAAGAAGAACTACCAAAACTTTCTGCACCCACGGTTAAATTGGAAATGGTCAAATTAGTCTTGCGACCATTGGTGTAATAATCGTTGTACCAGTTCCAAGTAGCAGCATCCGAAGTGCCGATTAAACCATCACTGCCAATGGTGCCGGTTCCTGGTAGACGCGCATCACCTGGAGAAGGCAATGGCTGAATCATAATATTCAAGAAGCCTGTATCCGTGACCGCTATGGTCATGGGCTGATAATACTTGGCATCGCCTAAAGCCAGTTCCATAGAAAAGCCTTCAAAGCCCACCTGTTCTCCACAGAGAGAACCATCTAATTCACAGCTATCAAATACTAATTTGCTGGCGTAAAAATTAATTTGCGCTTCCATCATCAGGGTTTCCACAACCCCACCGGCTCCAGCCCCATCCACGTCGGCATTACCGCCCCAAAAACGCCAGTAACTACCATCCATATTGGCGGATTGAGCATGGAAATTAAGATTGATATCGCGGTTAGGAGTGCTCTCATCAAAGTCACGGTTAATACGCATCCCCATATCAAAACGCTCACCGCGGAAGCTGCCATCATTTGGACGGCTTGAACACGTGCCAGAACCAGCAACGGCTGCTGCATCGGTACAGTCATAACCAACAGAGGCATCCACATGAGTAGGCATAGCCACTTGCAACACCCCTTTATCAGCCCAGCCATCTGTGCCGTCACCTAAGGTATTACCGTCCTTAAGGTCAATGGTAATAGGGTTATTTAAGCGGCCTAAATTAAACGTCTTACCCGTTAAATCCGTACCTAGATTGGTACCAGTACCTGCAAGGTAATATTGAGCAATGGACACATTCACTGCGTTGCCAGCTGAATCCACAATACCAGTTATTTGGAAATCATTACCTGTGTCGCCGCCAGCCAAAGTGCCGCCTAGGCCGTCATCTCGGGCGTTTAGGCTCTCAGCCAGCATTTCAATTTGGTAGTCTTCGTAGACAAGGCCAATCCCCTCGCCGGTGACATCTGATAATTCAGACTCCGTAAGGTCAGCCATTTCAGCCTGTGAATACGTCACAACTGAAGAAAATAAAAAAAGGAAGATTATGCGCTGTAGCAAGAGTTGGCCTCTTTATTATTGTTTTAGCCAGCCTGTGTAGGATACAAATAATTACATTCCATGAATAGAGTTTGAAATCCGCATATAGGGCTTTTTTACCCATTTCGTCACTCTCAAGATTTTCAACACAGAGTTGGAGCACAGTTGTACCAATACACCGTATATGACCTTAAAGTGATGTGGAAAGTTATCTGAGATTAAATTAGATTGAGATGGTTTTTTAATTAGATGTGGAAAGAGCTAAATTTTTGGGATGATACAAACGAAAAAAGCCCGCTAGGTATTCCTATCGGGCTCTTGGTATTTATAGCGATTGCTTGCTTGACCTACTTTGGGTGCAAGGCTTCGCCTTGTATCACTGCGTGACGCTTCGAGCCTCAAACCCGTTCCTTCGTAACAGGGGTTGTCACATGGACCGCTACGCTGCCCGATATTTAGTAAAAAAGATTGTCGGGTTCAACTTAACATCCCAGCTTATTCATCGAAGCCTTTATCTTTGATTAAATTTGTTAAGTCCCAGAACGAGAAAACCCCAGTAGAACTAACTACTGGGGTTTTAAATTATAGTTAGCTTAGCTGATGAAGCTCGATCGGCGAAGGTAACATTCCCATTGGGTGCAAAGCCTCTGGCACCATGACCTACAATAGGTTTTGAGCTTCGCTTGATCTTGCTACGCCAGAGCCTGTCCCGCGAACGAAGTGTGTGTATTGGGTACGCCTGTGGCGCCTCAACCCCGTCCCTTCGTAACAGGGCTTGTCACATGGACCGCCGCGACCGCCATGGATGGCGGAAGTGTCGAAAATGCAGGGCGCATTTTTCGGCCTGCCCTTTGTAGCAACAGGGAACATCGG
>JBFEWA010000325.1:0-3842 GCA_041546605.1 Bermanella sp. | reverse complement strand
GGTTTTCCCGTCTAATAGTCCCATGGTGGTTTCCAGTTTGCAGAGGATTGCTGATAATAATGACAAGCCACTTGGTGTTCTTGACCGTCCGTAACAATTAATTGTGGTCGCTTCTCAAAGCAGTCATCTTTTGCCATGTGGCAGCGAGTATTAAAGTGGCAGCCATTAGGTGGATCAATAGGAGAGGGAAGCTCCCCTTCGATTCGTTTTCTGTCTCTTTTGTGACTCGGATTAGGTGTAGGGATCGCATCGAGTAAATATTGTGTGTATGGATGCTGTGGGTTTTCAAATAAGGCTTGGCTTGAAGCGGTTTCGACCATTGAGCCTAGATACATAACCCCAATGCGGTCAGAAATGTGTTTAACAACCGCCAAGTCATGGGCGATAAATAACAGCGCTAAATTCATTTCTTTTTGCAAATCTATCAAAAGGTTGATGATTTGTGCCTGCACAGAAACATCTAACGCTGATACAGGTTCATCACAGATTAATAGTTCTGGCTCAAGAGCAATGGCTCTGGCGATGCCGATTCGTTGTCTTTGTCCCCCTGAAAATTCGTGAGGGTATTTCATGAGCGCATTTTCAGGTAAACCAACACGCTTAAGTAGATCACGAATTTTCTCTAAACGCTCACTAGCATTTAACTGGGTATGAATGATGAAAGGTTCTTCAAGAATGCTCGCAATGGTGTGTCTTGGATTAAGCGATTCGTACGGGTCTTGAAAAACGTATTGCACTTTAGGGCGATGAGGCCTTAATTGCTTTTGGCTTAATTGCGTAAAATCAATGTCTTTAAAATGGATTTCGCCAGTGGTGGGTTCGTAAAGGCGCGCAATGGTCTTGGCTAATGTGCTTTTGCCGCAACCTGACTCGCCCACAATACCAAGGGTTTCTCCGGGTTTAATATAAAGATCGACACTGTCTACCGCTTTTAAATGTTTTCTGGGTGCAAATATCGTATCTTTTTTTACGGGAAAGAATTTTGATAGGTTGCACACTGTAAGCAGATTATTTTTGCTCATGGGTAATCTCCTGCCAATGTAAGCAATTGACTCGCGCGCTATCACTTTCATTTATAAATTCTACCCCCAAGGTTTCGCAATCCGCTTGTTTGTATTGGCAGCGATTGGCAAAGCGACAGCCATCAGGCATATCAAACAGGGTAGGTACCTGACCTTCTATGGTGTTAAGGCGGCTTTTGCTAGGTTGGTTAAGCTTGGGTATAGAGTTAAGCAACCCTTGTGTGTATGGATGCTTGGGGTGTTCAAATAAATCTTTCACGCTGGCCGTTTCCACTACGCGCCCTGCATACATAACCACAACTTCATCGCAGAGTTCTGCAATTACGCCTAAATCATGGGTAATAAATAGAATTGCCATGCCGTATTCACTCTGAAGAGAGCGCATTAAATCTAATATTTGAGCCTGGATCGTGACATCTAATGCTGTAGTGGGCTCATCGGCTATAAGTATGTCTGGCTTACAAGCTAGCGCCATGGCAATCATTACACGCTGCCTCATGCCCCCTGAAAGCTGATGGGGAAATTCTTGCATGCGTTTGGTCGCTTCTGATATACCGACTTTTTCAAGTACAGCCACAGCTTCTAGGAATTTTTCTTTCTTATTTATCTCTGAACGGTGTAGGTCAAACACTTCTATGATTTGCTTGCCAATGGTTTTAACCGGATTTAAAGCAGTCATAGGCTCTTGGAAAATCATGGCAATACGATTTCCGCGTATCTTCAGCATCTCTTTGCTGGAAAGGGTTTTTAGATCTTGCCCTTTAAATATGATGTTTCCAGAGCGAATAACACCAGAAGGCTGTGGGAGTAGCTTCATGATGGACAAGGATGTAACACTTTTGCCACACCCTGATTCACCTACAAGACCCAATGTTTTGCCAGCTTGTATGTCAAACGAAACCCGATCCAATACATTTAACGGGCCGTGCTCAGTATGGAAATCCACACACAGGTCTTTGATGCTCAATAATGCTGAACTCACCATTAATCAGCCTTATATTGCTTAAATGTGCGATTAACGGTTGGGTAGCTAGCCTTACTCTTTCGTGCGGTTTTGGTTTCGATTTTGATTTCGTTATCAATCCAGAAAACGCCGCCATCAGCAAAAGGGGAGTAGAGGGTGCCGCTGGTTTTGGTGCCAGGTACTTTAGGGAATTTAATCCAGCGCCAATGAGCACCTCGAGTATAGGGAACCTTGAAGTCAGGAATAAAGGCAGCAGAGTCATGAATCATTTGCTCCAATTCTTGCGCTAACTTCATGCGAACGTTTTTATCTGTTTCAGAGCGATACTGCATGATCAGTTTATCTATCTCTGGGTTGTCCATGTTGGTGACATTATTGGTTTGTGGTTTGTGTGCATTTTCGCTATGGAAATGTTGCCAGAAAGCCGGGCGGAAGCCCGTGCTCCAACCTAAGGATGCAATCTGATGTTGTTTTTGCATAATGGTTTTGTAATGTGAAGAGGAATCTTGCAGAGCAAGGTTGATCTCGATACCGGCTTTTAGTGCATCCTGTTTAATGATGGCCCAGCGCTCGCTGTGTTCTTTGCGGCCATAGTTTAAATTTAGACTTAAGCGCTTGCCGTCATGGACTCGAATACCATCCCCGCCGCGCTGTGACCACGGACTGTTGTTAAGGATCTCATTGGCTTTATCTAAGTTGAATTCTCTCGCTTTGATGCTTGGGTTGCTGTATTCCCCATAGCCCGTGTGAAAAGCTTGTAGGCGTTCGTAATCACCACGTAGCACGGTATTAATCACTTTTTCAAAGTTCATTGCGTGGGCGAGAGCAAGTCGCACTTGTTTGTCTTTTAAGATTTCATTGTCTTGATTTAAGAATAAACCAGAGCTAGATCTTGGCATGTCGTTGAAAAATAAAAACTTCTCGATGAATCCCTTTTCGTATAACGGGCCTGTTGCCTTGTTGTGCCAGAATTCAGGTTGCACCAAGGTGAATGTGTCTAAATTGCCTTTTTCAAAATGGCTGTAAGCAATATTTACATCGCGAATCACTTTGATGATGACTTTGTCCACATTAAAGCGACCCACATTGTAGCGACGATCTTTAGACCACCAGTCTTGTTTTCTGATGAATTCGACTTGTTTGCCTTTTTTGATTTTGCTGATTTGATATGGACCTGTGTTGGGTACCACGGTCCAGTTGTAATCTTTTACCCAGTTTTCATTTAGGGTTTTAAAGAAGTGTTTCGGAGTAGGCGTGAGGCCATAGTAATAGTGTAGCTCTTCCTTTGGTCGCGCTACTGCGCCGGTCACTGAAATGGTGTGCTCATCGTATTTGCTAACATCAACAATTTGCTCGCTGTAATAGTTGTTGTACCAAGGAGCGTTTATGTGTGGTGAGCGCATAAATTCTAGCGTAAACAGGAAATCATCGGCAGTAACTGGCTGGCCGTCGCTCCAGCGCGCCTTTGGATCAAGCTTGTAATAAACGGTTTTACCGTCTTTGTCGTAAGCCCATTCTTGTGCAATTTGAGGGATAACCTTTAATGTGTTTGGGTGAAAGTCTACTAGCCCCAACTGGTTTGCATTGATGTAGCTGCGAAAAGAGCTGTTAGAGTCAGGTCCTACGGTGCGCAATGTGGGAGGAAAGGCCAGCATGAAATCGGTAAACACGCCGCCTTTCTTGGCATTTGGCTCGGCCCATATGGGCTCTTGGTTGTTGGTCTCCCATTTTAAGTTGGCGGGTAGCTGCGCCTTATCTGCATAAGTTAAGCTGCTTGCAAGTAAGCAAACCACGACAAGAAATGTATGTATGAATTTCATGGTTATCTCTCAGCTAAAGTATGAATATTTTTTAGG
>JBFEWA010000288.1:0-4445 GCA_041546605.1 Bermanella sp. | reverse complement strand
GGCACCGTGGTGGCCATTACCCACGACCGTTACTTCCTCGATAACTGTGCGGAGTGGATTCTAGAATTAGACCGTGGCCACGGCATTCCTTTCCAAGGCAACTACACCAGCTGGCTGGAGCAAAAAGAAGCGCGCCTAGAGCAAGAACAGAAGCAGCAGTCCGCTTTAGATCGTACCATTAAGCACGAATTGGAGTGGGTGCGCTCTAACCCGAAAGCCCGCCAAGCCAAGAGCAAGGCCCGTTTAGCGCGTTTTGAAGAGCTGAACAGCCAAGAAAACCAAAAGCGTAACGAGACCAACGAAATCTTCATTCCACCGGGTGAGCGTCTAGGGGATCTTGTGGTGGAATTTGATGGCGTAAGCAAAAGCTTTGGGGATCAACTCCTCATCGATAACTTCACCGCCAAAATCCCGCAAGGGGCCATTGTGGGCGTGATTGGTGCTAACGGCGCGGGTAAATCCACCTTATTCCGCATGGTAGCCGGCACAGAGCAGCCAGATAGCGGTGAAATTCGCATCGGCTCCACCGTGAAAACCGCCTTCGTTGAGCAGTTACGTGATCAACTGGATGACAACAAAACCGTGTGGGAATGCATCAGCGACGGCCACGACATGCTGCAAATCGGCAACTATGAAACCAGCTCTCGTGCGTACTGTGGTCGCTTTAACTTCAAAGGTAACGACCAACAAAAACGCGTAGGTGAGCTATCTGGCGGTGAACGTGGTCGTTTGCAGTTAGCCTGCGTGTTAAAACAAGGGGCCAACATGCTGTTACTGGATGAGCCCTCCAACGATTTGGACGTAGAAACCCTACGTGCACTGGAGGAAGCCCTACTGAACTTCCCAGGTTGTGCTATTGTTATTTCACATGACAGGTGGTTTTTGGATCGTATCGCCACCCACATTCTTGCTTATGAAGGTGATAGCCAGCTGTACTTTATGGAAGGCAATTACCAAGATTATATGGAAGACAGAAAGCGTCGCTTTGGTGCTGAGGCCGATCAGCCGAAACGCATCAAGTACAAGCGCTTAAGCTAACGGGGAGTCGGCTCCTCGTTGAGGAGCCAACATGACCGAACATCGCAACTTTGTCCGCATTCCATTTGATGCGAAAACCACGGTCAGCCAAGGTAATCACAGCTGGCCCGTGGAACTCATCGATATCAGCTTAAATGGCGTGCTCTTCAAACAGCCCCAGGTATGGAACATCCATCCAGGCAACCCGCTCAAAATAGACGTTCGTCTTGCGGATCACACCCATATCGTAATGGAAAGCCAGTTAGTGCATATCACGCCGCAATACGTGGGCTGCCAGTGTATTCATATTGACCTGGACAGCATCACCTTATTGAAACGCTTAATCGAGTTGAATGTGGGCTCAGATGAGTTCTTAGAGCGGGAGTTGTCCGCGCTCATTTCTGAGCACGGGGAATGAATCAAATAAGCTCTAATGCTTGAGAAATATGCTCCACCGCCATCACCTGCATGCCTTCGATACCGCCTTTAGGTAAATTCGCTTTGGGTGCAATAGCACGCTTAAAACCATGCTTAGCGGCTTCCTTCAAACGCTCTTGTCCACTGGGCACAGGACGGATTTCACCGGACAACCCCACCTCACCGAAAATCACCATGTCTTGTGGCAACGGATGATCACGGAAACTGGAAAGTACCGACATCAACAGAGCCAAATCCGCAGAGGTTTCGCTCACACGCACGCCACCCACAACGTTGATATACACGTCTTGATCACCGCAATGAATGCCCCCATGACGATGCATCACCGCCAATAACATGCTCAAACGGTTCTGATCCAACCCCACAGCCACACGCTTTGGATGACCAAAGTGGCTTTCATCCACAAGTGCTTGGATTTCCACAAGGATTGGACGCGTGCCTTCCCACACCACCATGACACTGGAACCGCTCACCGGTTGCTCAGAGCGACTCAAAAATATGGAACTGGGGTTCTTCACTTCTTTAAGGCCGGTTTCCATCATGGCAAACACGCCCAATTCATTCACCGCACCGAAGCGATTCTTGATGCCGCGTAACGTACGGAAGCGATTATCGCTATCCCCTTCCAACATGATGGAGCAATCAATCATGTGCTCTAACACCTTCGGCCCGGCAAGGGAGCCATCCTTGGTCACGTGACCCACTAAAAATAAAACTGTGGAGCTTTGCTTAGCAAAACGGGTTAAAAACGCCGCGCTTTCACGCACCTGAGACACACTGCCTGGGGCGGATTCCACACCCGGTGTGTGCATCACTTGAATGGAGTCGATGACGATGACTTTGGGTTGATGGTTTTTAGCGATGGAGATGATTTGCTCCACATCGGTTTCCGCCAACATTTGCAGTTTGTCTGTGGGTAAGTTCAAACGCTGCGCGCGCAGAGCCACTTGTTGTAAGGATTCTTCACCTGTGATGTAAAGCACCGGCATGTGCTCAGCCAGATAACACATGGTTTGCAGCAATAAGGTCGATTTACCTGCACCTGGGTGACCACCAATCAGATTCACCGAACCGGGAACCAAGCCGCCCCCTAACACCCGATCAAACTCGGCCATACCAGAACTAAAACGCGGCAGCGCATCTAAAGAGACTTCGTTCAGTTTCACGATTTTATTAAAGCCCGTACCGGCACTACCGGCATAACCTTCGCGCACAGAAGCAGACTTAGACGCGGAAACGGTAAATTCTTGTAATGTGTTCCACTGGCCACAGGCGCTGCATTGTCCCTGCCATTTGCTGTGGTCCGCACCACAGTCGCTGCACACATACGCAACCTTGCGCTTTGCCATGCTGTTACCCTTACATTCGTTTTACAACATTGTACCCATTAACATGGTGGCGCCATAGCCTAGGGTGTAAGCACAGAATAAAAGCACAAAGAATTTTAAGTAACTCATAAAGGTCAATGCTTCCACTTTACTCATGGCCACGATGCCCGCCGCTGACCCGATAATCAACATGGAACCGCCCACACCTACCGCGTAAGTCAGGGACAACCACTCTTGCATGCTCATGGTAACATCGGATTTTAATAGCGCAGCGGTTAACGGCACGTTATCAATAATGGCGGACAAAATACCCATGACATAGTTGGCCATCCACACAGGCAGCACATCGTAAATGCGCACAAAGGATTCCAGGGCGTGAATTTCTTTTAGTGCGCCCACCAATAACAAGATACCCAAGAAGAACATCAAGGTGTCAAACTCAATTTGACGAATGTAATTTAAAATAGGGTCGTTCTCTGTGTCTTCCCCAAAGGCTCTGGCCACCAAAAACATAATGGATAGGCCAAACAAGAAGGTGAGTACAGGCGGTATATCAAACAAGATATTACCTGCGATCGTACCTAGAATGGTGAAGATGAAAATAAACGCGATAGCCACATCCACAGATTCATGACTGTCTTTTTGCATTTGAATGGTAAGGGTATCTTTTAAATTAAAGCTTAATAGCGTGGCTAACAATAACACCGCCAGCAGAGCTGGCATGGAAAGTAACAGCAAATTCACGATGCTGGCTTTGCCTTGTAAGAAAATCATCAAGGTGGTGACGTCGCCTGTGATCATAGCAACGCCCCCAGAGTTCACGGCAAATACCACTACCGTGGCAAAGCGCACGGTTTTTTTTGCATCCAACCTTAAAGACAAGATGAGGGCAATGGAGATTAATGTAGCAGTGATATTATCGGCTAAGGATGAAAAAACAAACGCAAACAGGGCAATTAAAAACAGCAGTTTACGCTCAGTAATGTGCGTTGGTAAAAAACGATAGATCAGGCTTTCAATCAAACCTTTTTTATTTAGGTACACCACAAACGTCATGGCGGCTAGTAAGAATAGCCAAAGCCCAGCGATTTCAGAAATATTTTCATACAGGCCCTCCATCACTAATTGATGGCTGTCTTCGTGACCTGAAAAAATAAACAGCAGCAACCAAGAAAAGGTACCGACGAACAGAACCGTTTGTGCCTTATTCACGTGAATCACATCTTCTAAGATTACAAACAACAAACCAATAAAAGCCAAGCCAATTATGACTATTGATAAGTAATCAGACACAGACACACCACTTCGTCGATAAATTTTGCCGGCATTTTAGTGGATGCGCACCGCCCGCGCTATATCCACAAAGGGAAAGGAGAGATAAGAAGTGTAAAGATTCGTAGAATACATGGCTGCATTGAAGTCATAATCACTTCAACGCAGCTTAAGCCATAGGTTACGCCGTCATCTAGGCTTTTTTAGGGGATTTTACTACGTAGCAAAACCAGATAACCGCCCAAAATGCAGACAGTACAGAACCGACTATGATGCCAAGACGATCCTGATCAAAGTTATCTTGGCCAGTTTGATCAAACGCGAGACCACCAATGAATAAACTCATGGTAAAGCCTACACCGCTCAATACCGCAATGCCGTAAACCTGCG
>JBFEWA010000366.1:0-3164 GCA_041546605.1 Bermanella sp. | reverse complement strand
GTGTTTGCTTGGTTTATGCAATTGATGGTGAAACTATCTAGCAAATAAAATAAAGGTTTATTCAGTAGCACTGCTGTCCCGCAGTTTGAAGATCAACTGTCATTCAATGTCTCCCCCGTGAAGGCGGGGGTCTAATCTCTTTGTTTCTCAGAAAATACCTAAATTTTGCGAAAAAATAGAAATGGATCCCCGATCAAAGCGCTTCGCGCGTCGGGGATGACGGTTTTTGATTAAAAATCAATCAAAATTGATTTGTGGGAGAGCAGTGTACTCAGTAGGCCTTTTTATATTTATGCTTTTGTTTTCCAATCGCCATAGGCGCTGGCAAAATAAACTGCAATCAATAATGCCAGCCACCATTCTATGGCGTTCACAACAAGATCCCCTGTGTCTAAAAATTTTAAAGATAAACCAACGATAATCATTACTCCTTGAATGATAATGCTGGCCCATTTTATTTTTAAAGAAAGGGCAGAAAGATTGTTTTTTACCTTTTTAGTGACACACATGGCCAGATGCACTGCTTGCGCCACAAAGGTCACCAGAAAAAACAAAATGGCGGCGCTCACGTGTACGTCCCAGTTGATGGCTTCTCTTGGGGGAATAAGCACAGCAGTGGCGATAATTAATAACGTGGCACCTATGATGCCCAAGGTGCTGGCAAGATG
This sequence comes from Bermanella sp., assembly GCA_041546605.1. Lineage (GTDB taxonomy): Bacteria > Pseudomonadota > Gammaproteobacteria > Pseudomonadales > Oceanobacteraceae > Bermanella. The sequence continues at coordinate 2,496 of JBFEWA010000366.1, read as the reverse complement.
GTTAAGGTACGAAGTGGTGTGGCGTTTAAACGCATTAAAACTCACTGCCCACCACATAATAAAAAAGGCACAAGCGGCAATCATACCGCCGCGAAACACGTAACCTTCTGGGCTATAGATACCCGCATCGGTAATATTCAAACAACCTTGTAAGAACGGGTTGCAGATTTCAACTTTCGGATGATCGTATTGCAGGGCAATGAGGTAACTTACAACAATGGTGCCTTGACTGAGAATGAAGCAGGTCAAGGCCAGTAGGGATTTTAAGCTCATACAAACGTCCTTCATAATATGCGCTGATCTTGGCACTATAATGCTTTATCATTAGCTGATCTATTCTAAAAGGCCACTTCCTTGGACGCGTATTTCCAATTCATTATTCAGCCCCAGCAAGATCAAGCGGATTTGCTGACATGCCTGCTGCCCAGTATTCCATACTTGCCAGCAGAGCAATGGCAGGGGTTGTTAGCATCTGGTCACGTACAATTAGATGGTGTGGTGGTCAAACAAAACACCTTAGTAAGTGTAGGTCAGAGAATTGATTACGTGGTGCCAAATTATGAAGAAGCTGAGGTGGACACCCAATGGCGTCTTTTATGGCACAACCATGAAATAGCGGCCATTCATAAACCGGCCAATCTTCCGGTGAGTCGCACAACACGAAATGTTTACAATACTTTGATTCAATTATTGCGCCGCGAAAGTCCCTGGCCTGATGCTCATTTACTGCACCGTTTGGATTTAGAAACCTCTGGCATTATTTTAATCGCTCAAAATAATGAGGTGGCCAAGCGCTATCAATCGCAATTGCCTGTGTTAATGCAACGCAAGGTTTATCATGCTGTGGTGCATGGTGAGCCCAGTTGGCAAACGTTAGAGCATAAAAGCTATTTAAACACGCAGTCAGAAAGCGCGATTCGATGCCAAATGTATGAGGTGGCACAGGAGCAAGGTAAATACAGCGAAACTCATTTTAAAGTGCTGGCGCTAGGAAATGGCTTTAGTTTGTTGGAGTGCCAATTGTTCACTGGACGTAAACACCAAATTCGTGCCCATTTATCCGCATTAGGACACCCTATAGTGGGGGATAAAATTTATAGTGAAAACGGTGAATATTATTTAAAGCGCTTGGATGATTTATTATCGCAAGAGGATTTAGCAGCGTGGCCTACGGATCATCATTTGCTGCACGCTTTTCAAGTGGATGTGCAAGAGGATTTAAAGCAGAAAGATTCTGTTATTTCTATTCAAGATGAACATTACTCCCATGAGTGGCGCAGGTTTTGTCTCGAAAATGGCTTGAATTCAGATCATTAGCGAGCCTCTTGCATAAATTGTCCGCAAATACTTTCCATATTCAAGTTGCTTACATACATGTGCTTGGTACCACGGAATTCATTAAAAATGGCCATGTGTTGCTTAAGAGAAAAGGTATCCTGTCGCGCCTCATACTGTGCAATCCAGTCAATTAACATTCCTAGATTATCGTCTTGCTCCGCTTTACTGGCGTATTTGTGTGGCTCCCACGGCCGGGCCTTGGCGTTTTCTATACAGGCTTCTATTGGCAAATTCATAAAATATATTTCGTTGCAGTATGGCAGGGCCAATTCGATTAAATCACCGTAACAGCCCTCAATGACCCAACACGGGTGCTGTTGAATGAAGTCATTCATTTGCGTAAATGATGTGTCGATTGGTTGGCGGATAGGAGGCTGCGTGGCTTGCCAGGCTAAGGTATCTAAATCCAAGTGGGCAAGTTTGTACTGCTCACTCAGGCGTTGGGCTAGGGTGGATTTACCGGATCCTGAGTTGCCAAATATCACGATACGTTTCATAACCACTCCTTGGGTCGAGAAAGTTTTAGAGTAAATTCATTTTCTGTTGAATGCCAGTGCTGACCTATACTCAAATAAGACAAATTGCGCAGGAGGTTGTATGTCCCATAGTCACATCCCCAAAGACATGCGAGAGGAACACGATTCCATGGGCACGGTGCAGGTGCCTTGTGATGCGCTTTATGGTGCGCAAACTCAAAGGGCATTGGATAATTTTGAAATCAGCCCATGGCGATTTTCTACTGAATTTATCCATGCATTGGTCATGATTAAACAAGTGGCCGCACAGGTGAATCACGAATTAGGTTGGTTGGATGCTGATAAACAACAAGCCATAAACAGTGCGTGTGATGACATATTAGCAGGCAATCATGGGCAGCAATTTGTGTTAGACGTGTTTCAAACCGGCTCTGGCACATCAACCAACATGAACGCCAATGAAGTGATTGCGAATCTTGCCAATCAAAGGTTGTCTGCTGCAGATATTCACCCTAACAATCATGTGAATTTAGGGCAAAGCTCTAATGATGTGATTCCAACCTGCATTCGTTTGGCCTGTGCTTTGGCCATTGAAAAGCATTTGCTACCCAGTCTGGATATTTTAAAGTCGGCATTATTGGATAAAGCCCATGAATATGAACATGTGATTCGTACCGGCAGG
>JBFEWA010000276.1:0-4597 GCA_041546605.1 Bermanella sp. | reverse complement strand
TTCATCAACTGAAAACCAATTACTTGATTTTAGCTTCTTTGTACATCACGTGCTGACGGCGAGAGAGTTGATCGAATTTCTTCATTTCTCACAGACATAAAAAAACCCACACAAGGTGGGTTCTTTCATCAACTGAAAACCAATTACTTGATTTTAGCTTCTTTGTACATCACGTGCTGACGGATAGTCGGATCGAATTTCTTCATTTCCAACTTGACAGGCATAGTACGTTTGTTCTTAGTAGTGGTGTAGAAGTGACCAGTACCAGCAGAAGAAACCATACGGATTTTTTCACGAATTGCAGCCATGGTAAGACCCCTTAAACTTTTTCGCCACGGGCACGAAGGTCAGCCAAAACTGAATCGATGCCTTTCTTGTCGATGATACGCATAGCTTTAGTAGAAATACGTAGTTTTACAAAACGGTTTTCGCTCTCAACCCAAAAACGGTGTGTTTGAAGGTTTGGAAGGAAACGACGCTTAGTCTTAACGTTTGAGTGAGAAACGTTGTTACCTGTTACAGGGCGTTTACCCGTAACCTGACAAACTTTAGCCATTGTTATGCCCCGATTTATCGAAAATGCGACTAATTAAAAAATTCGTTCGGGGCCAGTGTTTTCGCGCCTTGCAAGTCATTCGACTTGTATAAGCGGCTACCCCGTCTAAAAAGAGCTGCGTTTTATACCAAAAACCAATGCCGATAGCAAGGAGATTGAGTAAAAATTGAACGTGCAGGGTCTGGAATTTCAAGGAAATCCGGTGCCTGTCATGAATGGCTCTATACTCAATAAATGGTGCAGCGAGCGCCATTATACCAGTCTGAATGCTTGGCGCTATTTGTCTTTGCAGAAATTGCCTGTTTTTTCAGCACTGGTGGTGTTAATGGACATTGGAAGACAGCATGGCAGATCTCACAAAAGGCGCACATGGCTTTGACCGCAACCTAGCCACAACTGTGGTTAAGCGCTTTTTGACCTATAACGAACACCGTCTTGAGCGCACCCAGCAGGCCTTGAGCGAGCGCCAGCGGGTGTTGTTGGATGTGATTGGCCTGTTGTATCACGTGAACCACGAGAAGCTGCCAGGCTTTGTGGGCTATGAATGCCCCTGTGGGGTGGCTCGCTACACGCCAAACAAAGACACCTTGCGGGCAGCCTCTATCTTGGCCACGGGGTTTCAGTATTCCCAGCGCCGTCGCGGCCTGACCAATATCAAAAGCATGTTCATCATGGGCAGTTGTGGCTCGCTGGGTCACAGTGGCGGTAGTGATTTGGATATTTGGCTGTGCCACGAGCCCAATATGCCAGCAGAAGAGCTGGATTTGTTGCAGCAAAAATCCACCGCCATTGAGAAGTGGGCTGACAATATTGGCCTTGAGGTGCACTTTTTTCTCATGGATGCGCAAAAGTTCGTAAATGGAGAGCGCAACGATCTGGACGGGGAAGACTGCGGCAGTGCTCAACATCATTTGCTGCTAGATGAGTTTTACCGCACCAGTATTTTGCTGTGTGGCTGTTATCCCTTGTGGTGGTTGGTGCCGGTGGAGCACGAAGACAACTACGAAGATTTTGTGTTTCGACTGCAAAAACAGGGGTTTGTGAACTCTGAGGAGGTCATCGACTTTGGTGGCATTGGCACCATACCGGCTGGGGAGTTTGTGGGGGCGGGTATGTGGCAGTTGTACAAGGCCATTGGCAGCCCGTATAAATCCATTTTGAAGTTGTTCCTTACCGAAGCCTACGCCAGTGATTACCCCAACGTGCGCCCACTGAGTTTGGATTTGAAAACCCGCATGTTCAGCGAGCATACCGAGTTGGATAAGCTCGATCCTTACCTGTTGTTATACGATCGCTTAGAGGCGTATTTGCTCACCCGTGATGAAGTGTCGCGTTTGGAGCTGGTGCGCCGCTGTATTTACTTTAAAGCGAATGTTCCCATGGGTCAGCCGTCGCGGCGCAAGCATTGGAAGCGCGACTTTTTACGGCCTGTGATTCGCGAATGGGGTTGGAGCGAAGGGTTGTTGCTGCACCTAGATAACCGTCCGCAGTGGCAGGTGCACACGGTGGTGCAAGAGCGTAAAACCTTGGTGAACGAGCTGATTCACAGCTATAAATTCTTGTCGCAATTTGGGCGCAATTACCAAGAAGAAACCATGCTCACCGCCAAGGACATGACCTTGCTGGGGCATAAACTGTACGCCACGTTTGACCGCAAACCGGGCAAGGTGGACTTAATTAATCCAGGCATCAGCAAAGACATTCAAGAAGACAAACTGAGTTTGCACTTGAGTCGTCAACATGTGCGCAGGCGTATTCCGCAAATGGCGTGGAGCCTATTTACTGGGGTGGCGCGCCCTGGCGGAGCGCAAAATCCCATTAAAAAATCCCCTAGCTTGATTGAGCTGTTGGCATGGAGTCACGTGAATCAAGTGATGGCTCGCGGCACCAATGTGGTCATGTATCACGGGCGCCAGCATGGGCAAGATTATGAGCTTAAAGAAATTCTTAATAGTTTCTATGCCACCCCTTTAGTGGAAACCATTAGCACGAATTTTGATGAACCTCCTGTGCCCAGGCACATCAGTTTGTATGTAAATGTGTTCGTGGACCCCATGAGTCACTACACCCGCCGCGGGATTTCAAAAATTTCCAACAGTACTGATTCATTGGGTTATAGCGCCTTAAAAGAAAACCTAGTGCTCACCATTGATCAGATGGTTTACAACAGTTGGCGTGAAGTACTGGTGACCCGTTATGAAGGGCAAAATGCACTATTGCGCGTGATTGAAGATTATTTGATGTCGTACCCGCCCGACAGCAAGCAAGAGCCGCCGCAATTGCATGTGTACTGTTACTGCGCCACCCGACCTAAGGCCATTGCCGAGCGCGTTGAAAACGTCATGGATGAAGTGCGCGCGTGTTTTTACGGTGGGAAAATGCATCATCGTCGCCGTTATGTGTTGCAGGTGAGCAATGAATATCATCTGGTGCAGTTCCGTGATGGTCGGCCCATTATTGATCACTTTGATAAGCCGGTGAATTTGTTTCGCCAACTCTCCAAGCCGCAGAAATACTACAGCCAGATCGTGCTAGACAGCCATGCGTTTAAGGGCTCAGTGATAAAAATGATTTGTGAAAATAGTCGCCCTGGGTGTTTGCAGGTGTATTACTTACGCCAAGAGCAGCAGGCGCAACTATATGTGATTGATGAGCGCGGCTCGCTCATCCAATGGCGCACGCCCATGTATAACGAGGCGGCCTTGATCAACCCGTTGAATCACTTTTTGCGTCAGGTGGAATACCGCCAAAATCGCCACCGTTATGGTGAGAAAGAAGCACGGCAACAGCGGCAGATTGAGTATTACGAAGTCATGCTACCCAAGAAAGAAGAAGGCCTCAGCATGCGCCCCATTCGCCCCAAAGAAGGTCTTGGCCAAGGGCGGTATTTTGATGTGCATGCGCAAGTGGACTTCGACGCCAACGATCAACTGGGCTTTATTCTGCAATGCGATCAAGAAGACTTTAGCCAGATGGAATACGGCGATCAGGTGTACAAAGCCTTGGTGCGCCACTTGGTGAGTTTGCGCCAACACAACAAACCGTATCCGGTTTATATAACGGATATTGCCATTTCGGATCGCCTGCATCAGCGCAATGGCAACCAAGTGCTGCAGACCTGCAGTTACTTGGATTACAAATACAAACTAGAGCGACGCTTAAATAACGCCTTAACTGAGCTTTACCCAAACTCAGAATCCTAGCTTAACTGGCGTGAATCCTTGGTTGCGGCCTATCCAGCGTGCCCCGAAACCCCTATAATCTAGCCCTTTATTTTTCACGAGCCATCGACATGCGCTATTTGATTTTATTGGCGGTTCTCATCTTAAGTGGATGCGGACAAAAAGGGGCCTTGTACTTGCCGCAAGAAAAAGCGACAGCCCCACAAACTGAGCAGCCAAAATCAACGGCAGACACGTCCACCACACAGGGCCAGCCATAAGGCTAAGAATGAACATGACAGATGTATTTGATTATCAAAACGGCGAACTATTTGCAGAAGCGTGCGCCGTCAGTGACCTAGCCGATCAGTTTGGCACCCCTTTGTATGTGTATTCACGCAAGGCCTTTAGCGATCACTACTTGGCGTATGCGCAAGCCTTAAAAGATCAAAACGCCCTTGTGTGTTATGCGGTGAAAGCCAATTCTAATATTGCGGTATTGAACGTGCTGGCCAAATTAGGCGCCGGTTTCGACATCGTATCTGTGGGTGAATTAGAGCGCGTTCTAAAAGCCGGCGGTGAGCCGAGCAAAATCGTGTTCTCGGGTGTGGCTAAAACCGCTGATGAAATGCGTCGCGCGTTGGCCGTAGGTGTGCATTGCTTCAACGTGGAAAGCGCGGCGGAGCTTGAGCGCTTAAATGAAGTGGCGGTTGAGATGGGTGTGAAAGCCCCTGTGTCATTGCGTGTGAATCCAGACGTGGATGCGCAAACGCACCCGTACATTTCCACTGGCTTAAAAGAAAACAAATTCGGTGTGGATATCGACACCGCCAAAGAAGTGTATGCCCGCGCCAATGAATTAGACGGCATCAGCATCAAG
>JBFEWA010000190.1:0-6306 GCA_041546605.1 Bermanella sp. | reverse complement strand
TATCCCTAATATTTCGCAAAGGTCGTCGGTTCACCCTCTAAACCTAGGGCTCCCGCAACCAATTTTCTCTTAATAGAGATTGAAAATACTACTCATGCGTATATTGACGCGGGATGGAGCAGCCTGGTAGCTCGTCGGGCTCATAACCCGAAGGTCGTCGGTTCAAATCCGGCTCCCGCAACCAAATTTCTAAAAGTCGATAAAGGTAACTTTGTCGGCTTTTTTCGTTTCTGGGCACAAAGATCGTCGGTTCACTTTCTAAATCTTAGGGGCTCCCACAACCACACTCCCGAAAAACGATTTATATAAATAAATCGGCTTTTTTCGTTTTAAAGCAACATTATCCAATATATAACTCATAACCCGAAGATCGTCGGTTCACTTTCTAAATCTTAGGGGCCCATGCGACTAAGTTTCTCCCCCCTCGATTCAGATTCATTCAACAAATTGCACAATTTTCAAAGCGCCATTTCGAGTAATCCGTCCACCTGATCTCTCATTCATTAACACAACCCCTAATAAAATAGATAACGGTATAAATTAGCAATAACAGCAATCCGTCATTCACTCGAAAAACCATAAACGGCATTTAAGCTGGGTCATACTTTTGACTTATCTCAATCCGTTAAAAAATGTCACAAAAAGACCAATTATTTTCAATATGGCTATTCTTTAACCAATTTCATTCTATGCCTCATTATTGTTCCATTTGCACCAATACTACTCATACTTTAATCCTATTAACCCTCATACACACCCAATAATGATCAAATTGCGCCATATAATGAACTCAGTCTCATTTCATTGTTTTGCTAAGGATATTAAGGGCTTAAGTGGCCTGTTTATTTCATATCGTGATACAGGTCACATTATTGACTTAGGCTGGTCGTCCAAATAACATCCAGTTACGTAAACATGCATGATTCTTACAAACGGTAATAATTTGAAATTAGCAGTACGTTTGTACTCCATTTTAAAGTTAGTTTTGCCCTTAAATGTGGCATTTTCAGGGCTGCTTTTTATTGGAAGTACAATGCACACAATGGACTCATTTGCTGGCACGGCCGTCGCTCTTCGCGAAAGCTTTGCTGGCAATTTGTCGTTTGTGCTAACAGGGGGCTCTTTCCGTACTAATCAGAACAATACAGATGCCTGTTCTATTACCTCGTCACGCTCAAACACCCTTTCAGGATTACCCGCCGACGCCGTAATTAAAAAGGCCTATTTATACTGGGCCGCTTCAAATAATAATTTCGACACGCAAGTGACTCTTAATGGTACAAGCGTTAACGCAGATCGTACTTACTTTGAAGACTGGGATGCCTCTCGTCGCTTCATCAATGGCGTTGCAGACGTCACCAATATCGTAAATAGCTATCGTAATGGTACATATACCGTCAGCGATTTAAGTATTGATAACTCCTTTACGTACTGTAACAACCAAACTGTTTTAGGTGGCTGGGCTCTTGCGGTTATTTATGAATCAGATGCGGAAGACTTCCGCGTCCTCAACCTATATGAAGGGTTTCAGTCCTATCAAAACAGCACTGTTGTATTGATACCGGATAATTTTAAGCTACCTACTAATCCATCAGGTAAACATGCTCATATCACTTGGGAGGGTGACGATACCCTAGGTACAGATGGTGAATACTTAGAATTTGAAGGGGTACGCTTAAGTGACAGTGTGAACCCAAGCAATAACCAGTTTAACTCCTACTCAAACGTGCAAGGTGGCTTCACCTCTTACGGGGTTGATATTGATGAATACGACATATCCAACTATTTGCTTGAAGGCGCTACTTCTGTTCATACCGTTTACAGCGCAGGACAAGACTTAGTTTTACTTTCCGCTGAAATTGTAAGTGTTTCTAACATTCCTGTTGCCGATCTATCTGTATCCACATCCAACTCAACCGGCTGGACACAAGGCAGCAATATCAGCAAAAAATTCACCATTTCCAATAGCGGCCCCAATGATGTGCCAACAAACAGTGTTCGCTTTACCACCACGTTGCCAAACCAATTGGATTTCAATGGTGTGCAGGGTAATGCTGATTGGAACTGCTCTCAAAGCGGTAAATCACTGAGCTGTACCTACCAACATAAATTACGTGCTGGCTGGAGTGATTATTTAGACCTTAATTTAATCGTGGCAGACGGTACTGCAGGACAAAACATTAACTGGTCTGTGAATGTTGATCACGATACCGCACCCTATGATATTTTTGATAACCACGCACCCAATGATACCTACACGTTAAATGTACCTGTGGTTGCCACCCCCGTGGTGGACTTATCTGCTTCGAGTAAAACTTACAGCAATCTTTCCGGCGACTCTTTATTAGCGGGCGATACCCTGCAATACACCATCACCATCGACGACGCCAGTGATTTAGCCACAAGCGGAATTCAACTGTATGACGATCTACCTGCCAATATTTCAGGTTTTAATATTATTGCCATGCCCGCAGGCGCGGTCAGTAATTCATCCTCAACCGGTGGGGCAAATGGTACGGGTTATTTAGATATTCAAAACATCAATCTTGCCGCAGGTAATACTGCTGAAATTGTGTTTGAAGTCTATGTAAACGCCAATGCTCTTAAAGGTGCGTCTTTACAAAACACCGCCACCCTTTCTTATAATAGCGACACTTGGATAGTGGACACTGGGGACATAACTATTGTTGAACCAGACTTATCTCCTTCAACCATTGTATTAAGCGATGCTAATGGCGGACTGTTAAAAGCGGGTGACATTCTGGATGTCACCATCACCTTACAAGAAAAGAATGACCTAGCCATCAATAACGCACTTGTGACCGCCCACATTCCCGCGTTTATTAGCAGCTTTCAATTCGCTAATTTACCTACGGGTTCAACAAACAACAGCTTAATGGTTGGAGGGAACAATGGCACCGGTTACTTAGACATTAGCAATATAGATTTCGCATCCACTGAAACGCCGACCATTACACTGAGTTTAACCATTGACCCTGCCACTCCTGATGGCACGCTTCTAGACATGTCTAGCTTTTTAACCCTAGGATCGAAAAACTGGTACATCACTTCGGATACTTTGGAAGTATCAGATGGCATCGTCCCAACATCCGGCAACAAACAACTCTATTTCGATACTGCAAATACCATGTCGCGAATTCAACCAAACGATGGCACAGTGAATATCGCAGAAAACGGGACTCAATCTTGGGTACTTGCTCCTGCGTTACAAGCGGAACTTACCTTTGACTTAACAGATATTGTCGTTGAAACCAAACTAGAAGGTAATCGCTTCAATGGCGGAGGAAGTCCTCGCAACACAAATGCAGATATCGTATTTGAATTGAGAGACAGTGACAATAATCTACTAGCCAACCGCACAGAAAGCGTAACCGTAAGGCCTGGTCGTATTGATTCAGTTGTCACCACTCTGCTCAATCAAACTGGAAACAATACCATCACACTAGCAAGTGGTAAGTCACTGATCTTATCAATACAAAATACAGAAAGCGGTGGTGGTGATCGAAGTATCACTTTACATATTACCGATGGCATCGATAACTCATTATTAGCCGACGGTTACTCCGCAGTCACCATCAACGCATCCACGGTTATTAATGTGGATAATATTGCCGTATGGAGCGCCCCTTACACAGACACCAATGGTGACTTCGTGGATGATAGTGGCGCAACTCTTATAACCAGCAGCCAGCCAGATACCACCTTATCTATTCGTGCAAATGTGTCTGATCCGTTTGGTGCATTCGACATTAATAGTGCCAATGTAAAAATTGAAAAGTCTAACGGTACCTTTTATGACTTCTCTGGCAATGACAACTTGGATATGACCGCTATTGATGATCCAAGTGACGATTATTCAACAGCAATCAAAATATTCGAATCAACCTTTACCCTTGCAGAGAGCAATGAGCTTTTAAACGGCTGGACCATTTCTGTGACCGCCAAAGAAGGGGTGGAGAACGATGTGGAACACACAGGTATTACAGGTTTTACGGTTTTACCTTTCTTACCTAACATCACACTTACTAAATCCATTGAAGTCATAAACGACCCGATTAATGGTCCATTAAGTGCCGGCAATAAACCCAAAGCCATACCCGGAGCTGAATTGCGTTATAACATTCATGCCGTCAATTCTGGTCGCGGTAAAAGCGATAACAACTCCATCGTTTTGCAAGATGAAATCCCAATGGACTCTGAGCTTTATATTGGCGACCTAACCTGCTTAAATCGCGGACCAGGAACAGGTGCTGGTCCTGTTTGCTTTGAAGATGGCACAGGTTCAAATCAAAGTGATCTATCTTTTGATTTCTTAGAGCTTGATTCGCTCTCAGACCATATAAGTTTTTCGCAAGACGGTACGGATTTTACTTATGAACCCAAAGACAGTGGCGATGGTTATGACTCAACCATCCGTTATTTAAGAATTTCACCTGCTGGTATTTATAAAAACTCAGATAAAGCGGGCAGCTATACACCTGAGTTCAATTTCAGTTATCAAGTTAAATTGAAATAATAAGCATGTTTAAAATACGAACAAATTTCACACAAAGGAGAGCACCTATGAAAAGGCTCATAAAAATTGGGGGCGCCATAGGCTGTTTGTTGCTTGCCATGTCCAATGCCTATGCTCTTGGAACCAGTGCTGGCACGCCCATAGAAAACAGGGCCACTGTAACGTATAACGCCGGCGCCGGTACCATTTCTGCAGATTCCGATATTGTTACCTTTAAAGTGCAAGAATTAGTAAAAGCGACCATTGCAAAGTTGGATTCTGGCATCATTAGAGTCAGTTCACCGCAAGACGATGCTTCAATGAAGTTTCGCATTAAGAATGATGGTAATGGCAGTGAAGGCTTTAAAATTGTTGTCACTCAAGACTCGGGGGACCACTTTGATGTGACGCTAGGAAACATCTATATAGACGATGGCGACGGTATTTTGGATACCGCGATTGATACTCTGTACAACAACAGTAGTCCACCCGCTATTGCTGCCGATGGCTCTATCGTAATATGGGTAACATCCAAAATCCCTCCAGGATTTACCAATAATAAAATCGCTAATTTAAATGTTTCGGCAGTGTCTCATACCTTTATTTTAGATAATCAAAGTAACCCCAATGCCGGCGATGTCGTCATTGGTGGGGGTGACAATAGCACTGATGCTGTAAACGCTATCGCTGTCACGTCCGTGACTTCAACTTATCAAGTAAGTGATATCAATGTTTCAATTACAAAAGCAGTTACAGCAACCCGAGATAATTTAGGTGCAGGTGGAAACAAAGCAGTACCGGGAGCTGAAGTGGATTATCTATTAACCGTAACCGTAAGCGGCAGCGGAATCGCTACAGACGTCGTCGTATCCGACCCCCTTCCACCTCAATTACAACTCAAAAACGGCACCACTGGATCTATCACCGTTAGTGGAACACCACTAACGGCTGCTTCGGGTGATGACGCTGCCAGTTACGATGCTAACACTAATACCATTTCCGTAGAATTAAGCGATATGGAAGCGGGTGTGACGGCTCCCATCAATATCGAATTCACCACCGTCATTCAATAGGTTGCAACAATGAAAAAATTATTAACCGCCCTCAGTCTTTTACCTAGCTTAGTTTTCGCGCAAGTGGAACTGAGCACTGAGATGTTCAAAGTGGTCGAAACACAAAAAGAAAACGGCACAAGTAAAGTGGAATGGATCTCCCCTGACAATATCGTACCTGGCGATAAAGTAGGCTACCTCATTCGTTTTAAAAATAACGGTAATCAACCGGCCGCTGACATTGTGTTGAATAACCCAGTGCCGGAGAACACCACTTACGTGGACAACAGTGCCCGTGGTGCCAACAGCAATATCGTATTTTCTGTGGATGGCGGCAAAGCATTTGCCCAACCAGAACAACTCTTCGTTGAGGTAAACGGAAAAAAAGTACCGGCAACGGCAAAAGATTACACCCACGTTCGTTGGACACTGCAAAGTGCTTTACCGGCCGGTAAAGAAGGCAGCGTGCAATACGTGGTGCAAGTGAAATAACAAAATGGGATTGGTGTTATCTATCAGATAGGCCAATGAAATACACAATTTAAAACAAATTTTTTAACTCAAAAGAAAGAAAAAGGATTTCAAAGGAGAAACCTATGAAACTCAACAAAACCCTAACCGCCCTGGCCATTGGTGCCAGCTTTGGCCTAAGTGGTCAAGCGTTTGCAGCTGGGACGCTAGCTGGTACTGACATTACAAATTCCGTAGTATTGGATTATAAGGTGAGTGGCGTTCAAC
>JBFEWA010000047.1:0-13352 GCA_041546605.1 Bermanella sp. | reverse complement strand
TCCTGAAATGCGCTACCTACCAAATGGTAATGCCGTGTGCAGCGTGAGCTTGGCCACAGATGAAGGCTACAAAGATCGCAACACCGGTCAGCAAGTGGATAAAACCGAATGGCACCGTGTAGAAGCGTTTGGCCGTTTGGCTGAGATCATGGGCGAATACGTTAAAAAAGGCTCCAAGATTTACGTTGAAGGCAAACTTCGCACTGACGAGTACGAAAAAGACGGCATCAAGCGTTATTCAACTAAGATCATCGCTAACGAAATGACCATGCTAGATAGCCGCAACAGTGGTGACAACATGGGTGGTGGTTATGCCCCTGCTCAAGGTATGGCTCAACAAGCGCCACAACAAATGGCGCCTCAGCAAGCGGCACCACAACAGGCTCCTCAGGCGCAACCTCAATATGCACAACCGCAAGCGGCACCTGCATATGGTCAAGCACCACAACAGGCGCCAGCTTATGGCCAGCCTCAAGGTATGCCTCAGCAAGCACCGGCCCGTCAGCCTGCACCGCAAGCTCAGCCTAGCAATGCGTTTGATGATTTCGATGACGACATTCCGTTCTAACATCCAAATTGCATGTGACAACGTATACCGATCAGGTATAAAAAAAGCCGCTTAGCGGCTTTTTTTGTTTGTGGGCTACAGTACAAAGAAGTGTAAAAGCAGTAGGCCATAAGGCGCAGTGTGATCATAATATGGCAATCGAACCTATTATGCTTTTGGCAATCTGATGCCAACAAGATTTCTACTAAGGGTAACTCATGTCACTGAACAAAAATGTCATCATTCTTCTCATTTTGGTATTGGGGCTTGGTGGTGCTTACGCGTTAATTAAATCGGCACCAAAGCCGCAAAAGAAAGCGGTTGAAGCTTATGCCCCTTTAGTGGAAGTCAGTGCGCTAGAAGCTGGAAGCTATCGTCCCAGTTGGCAGACAGGTGGCAATGTGAATGCCAAGCCCAGTGTGAAATTGATGGCACAGGTGACAGGGCAGGTAACGCAAATGAACGCGCAGGCGGTTCCGGGGGCGTGGTTGAAAAAAGGCGCTGTACTTGCGCAAATCGATGACAGCCAATATCAGTTAGTGGTGCAACAAAAGCAAGCGTCAGTGGTGCAAGCGCAAGCGGACTTAGACGTAGAATATGGCCAACAAAAAAATGCAGAAAATAATTACAAACTATCTGGTTTAAAACTGAATAAAACCGCCAAATCCTTAGCATTAAGAGAGCCACAATTAGCCGCTGCAAAAGCCAAGTTAAGTATCGCCAAAGCCGAATTAGCCAAAGCCCAATTAGATTTAGATCGTACTCAACTGCGCATGCCCTTTGATGGACATGTCATGAGCATGAACTTAACCCAAGGCTCATTTGTGTCCACAGGCACACAAGTGTTTGAGGTGGTGGACAGCTCAGAGTTTTGGCTGCAGGTGAAAGTGCCGCAAAGTTTTGTGTCGATTTTAGATGAAGACCATGCCGTCACTCTATCCAAACCGGGACAATGGGGAGATAACACTCGCCAAGGGAAAATCAAACAAGTGTTACCGGCTGTGGATGAATTAGATCGTCAAGTGCGAGTGTTAATCGCCATTGACGGGCCATTGCATGAAAACAATAAACTTACCCCTGTGCGTTTTAACGATTATGTGTCTGTGACCCTGTTCGGACGTACGTTAGATAATGTGTATGAGTTACCCACTGATGCCATTAATGGGGACGGTCAATTATGGGTGGTGGATAAGAACGATCAGCTGCAGTTACGCAAGATCAGTGTGGTGTACAAAGGCCGTCGTCAAATTTGGGCAAATGTGGATGCCCAGCCTGGGGACCAAAAACTGGTAAGCAGTTTACAAATTGCAGCGGTGAATATGCCTGTGCGTGTGTTGCCGCAAGCCAATCGTGCGGCTGATGAGGCCAGCTTATGAGTTTAGATGATCTAAAAAAAGGCCCCATTGCGTGGATGGCGCGTCACGGAATTGCGCCTAATTTATTGATGCTGGCACTGATTATTGGTGGTTTGCTTACATCCCTTTCGATTAAAAAAGAACTGCTGCCGGAATTTACCGAAGACGTGGTAACGGTGCGTGTGGTGTACCCAGGGGCCACGCCGTCAGAGATGGAACA
This sequence comes from Bermanella sp., assembly GCA_041546605.1. Lineage (GTDB taxonomy): Bacteria > Pseudomonadota > Gammaproteobacteria > Pseudomonadales > Oceanobacteraceae > Bermanella. The sequence continues at coordinate 11,230 of JBFEWA010000047.1, read as the reverse complement.
AGGCGTGGTGTTGCCCATCGAAAATGAGTTATCGGAATTAAGCGGTATTGATGGTGTCACTGCCAATATCCAAGAAGGTTATGCCAGTGTGTATTTGGAAATTGAAGCCGGCGAAAACGTGCAGCAGATGTATCAGGACATACTGCAATCGGTGAATCGTATTAGCACCTTTCCAGCGCAAATGGAGCAACCTATCGTAAGCGTGATGGCCAGGACCCATAACCTTATGGATATTGCGCTGCATGGTGATTTGGACCCGTTTGTCATAAAGCGTTTAGCGGAAAAAATAAAAGAAAAACTGCTCACGTCTCCCAGCATTACTCAGGTGGAATTAAAAGGCACACCGGCGGAAGAAATTCACGTAGAAATTCCCAGTCAAACCCTAGAAAAATATCAGCTAACGCTTAACCAAGTGGCGCAAGTGATTTCGGCTAATGCCATTGAACAAGGTGCTGGTACGGTGAAAACCGAAAGCGGCGATATTTTGGTGACATTAAATGATCGCCAATATTGGGCGGAAGATTTTTCCAGTTTGCCACTGGTGACGGATCGCAACGGTGTGGTGCTCACCCTTGGGGATGTGGCGCAAGTAAAAGAGGGATTCGAAGACAGCCCGAATATCGTCACTCTTAATGGTGGGCAAAGCGTCAGCATTGCTGTGTATCGAGCGGGGGACCAAACACCACCTGCGGTTGCGGATTCCATTTACGACATGTGGGATGAATTAGAGGCCATGCTGCCGCCGGGCATGCACCTCACCGTGATTAATGATCGCGCGCAATATTATAAAGACCGCTTAGGTTTGCTTATTAAAAACGCCGTGATTGGTTTGTTGTTGGTGTTTATTTTGTTGGGCATATTCTTGGAATACCGCTTAGCATTTTGGGTCACCATGGGCATTCCCACTTCGTTTTTAGGGGCCATGGTATTTTTGCCGGCGTTTGATGTGTCCATCAATATGATTTCCATGTTCGCGTTTATTATTTCCCTGGGGATTGTGGTGGATGATGCCATCATTGCCGGTGAAAACATTTACGAGAACTTAGATAAAGGCATGTCGCGCATTGATGCGGCTATTTATGGGGCAAAAGAAGTGGCCATGCCATTAAGTTTTGCCATCCTTACTAACGTCGTGGCATTTATGCCGTTGTTCTTTTTGCCCGGTGGCATGGGTAAGGCCATGATGGTGATTCCTGCGGTAGTGGTAACCTGTTTTGCCATTTCTTGGATCGAAGCCCTCTTTATTTTACCGGCCCACATTTCTCACTTAAAACGCAAGCCAGATTCCAAGCTTGGGCGCAAACTGGATGACGTGCAGTTAAAAGTGGATAAGTGGCTGAGCCACATGATTCACAACCGTTATCGTCCTTTATTGGAGAAAAGTTTATCCAGTCCGGGGATTACCCTTTCCATTGCTATTGCGTTTGCCATGATTATTTTCTCGTTTCCTATCAGTGGGCGCATGGGCTTTTCATTTTTCCCTGTGCTAGAAGGGGAATCGGCGGTATTAGAAATGGAGATGCCGCAAAATGCGTCGGTGGCGCAAATGATCAGTGCCCGTGATCAAGCTGAGCGTGCGTTGAAAATCATCATTACGCCTATTGAAGAAGAGCATGGTCCTTTTTTGCTCAGTACCACCTCGGAAATTTCAAATACCTCTTTAGAAGTGAACGCGAAATTAATCCCAGGGGATGATCGTCCTTATTCTGCCAATCAAGTGGTGGCCATGTGGCGCGAAGCCCTAGGGGATGTGGCAGGTGCAAAAAGCATTAGCTTTGATGCCGAACGGGGAGCGGGCCCTGTGAGTGGTCGACCCTTCACCATGGAATTACGCGGCAGTGACACGGAAACCCTACAACAAGCCAGTGAAGAACTCAGCGCCATTTTAGAATCCTTAAGCGGTGTGAAAGATGTGACCAATAGTTTTACCAGTGGTAAGCCCCAGTGGGATATTCAGCTTAATAATCAGGGCCGCAGCTTAGGTTTGACCGCCACGGATGTGGCAAGCCAAGTGCGCGCCGCTCTATATGGGGCGCGAGCCGTGCGCCAACAACGGGGCAAAAACGAAGTGACGGTATTGGTGCGTTTACCGGAGCAAGAACGTCAATATCAAACGGACATTGAGCAATTGCAAATTGTGACACCCAACGGTGCCCGTGTGCCATTACAACAAATAGCCACGCTGGAAAAAACCACAGCCCCAACGTTAATTGAACGCAAAGACAGTCAACGTTTGGTGAGCGTGAGTGCCGCGGTGGAACCGCGCTCGCTCATTCCTAATTTACAGGCCTCGTTAAAAACGGATTATTTGCCTGAGCTTGAGCAAAAATATCCTAGCTTAAAAATCGGTTATGGTGGTCGCCAAGCGGATGAGCAGGAAAGTAAATCCAGCATGATTAACGGCTTATATTTCACCTTAATGGGCATTTATATTTTATTGGCCATTCCATTTAGAAGTTATAAACAGCCTTTGTTGATTATGGCGGTTATTCCGTTTGGTCTGGTGGGGGCATTAAGTGGATTACTCATCTTAGATTATGGCTTATCCATCATTGCCATCATGGGGATGTTGGCCCTGTGTGGTGTGGTGGTGAACGACAGTTTGATCTTGGTGGATTACGCTAACCAATTGCGCCGCCAAGGGCAGTCTGCCAAGCAGGCCATTATGGATGCGGCAGAAAGACGTTTCCGCCCGATTTTGCTCACGACCTTAACCACATTTGGTGGTCTGGCACCCATGGTGTTTGAAACTTCACGCCAAGCGAAATTCATTACGCCCATGGCGGTATCGTTAGGCTTTGGTATTTTGTTTACCACCTTCGTGTGCTTGTTAGTGCTGCCCACCTTGTTTGTTTTATTAGAAGGCAAGCGTGCGGTGGCAGATGAGCCTATGATTAAAATGAGCTAGGCGTGTGTTGCGCGGTGAAAGCCGCGCTGGTCTTGAACGCCGAATGTTGCTACATTTTCACCTTCGAATTTTGGCATGTATCGATCCCCTATGAAGACACCTTTCCATCTTGTTATTCTCGGCGCGGACAACCCGGTAGGACGGGCGGTAACTGAGCAAGCTCAAGCCAAAGAGATTTCTCTGCATGCCATTCATAGTACCGATTGGGATTTAACCGATGTGGCCAAGGTGCAAGCCCGTTTAAAAGAGCTGGCTCCGCAGTTTGTGATTAACTGCATAGCGCCAAGTCATGACGGCACCTCTGTGCACATTGCCAGTGTGTTAAGTCAAAGCTGTGCGGCGTTGAATATGGCCTTGGTGCAGCTCTCTAGCAATGATGTGTTTGCCTATCAAGAAGGTGAAGTGTTCAGTGAAAAAGATCAGCCGGAGCCTAAAACCGAGTCGGGTTTACAGGTGCTAGCTGTGGAAACCGCTATACGCAGCTCTTTGGAGCGCCATTTGTTATTGCGTGTGGGCTGGGTGTTTAGCTCCCAAGGCCATGATGAAGTGAGCAAATTATTAGAATTGGCGCAAAATAATGAGCATTTGAAGCTATCGGACAGTAAATTTCTTTGCCCTACCTCAGCGTGTGATATCGCCTCAGTATTGTTAGCCATGGTGAGTCAATGTCGTTACGCCAATCTTTGGGGCACCTATCATTACTGCAGCGCAGAGCCCACCACCTTGTATAAGTTTGCCGAAGTGGTGGTGGCCGAAGCCCGTCAGTACGAAGATTTGATCGTGGAAGACATCGTGGCCGATGCCAGTAATGAAATGAACGGTCTGTTCGCCGAGTCCACACCGAAACTGGCCACCAAAAAATTACTCTATACCTTTGGTATCAAGCCTAAGCCTTGGCGTCAGGCCCTGTCGCGTATCCTCAAAAAACGCTATCTGGCGAAAAAGTAATGAGTTATTCGATGTTTATCATCGAATAAATCCCATCATTCCTACTCTAGCCTCGTTATACTGATGTAAAGATTAGGAGGTTGTATGGGTTTATTAGTAGAAGGTCAATGGCACGACAAATGGTACGACACCAAGTCAGAAGGTGGCCGTTTTAAACGTCAAGACAGTATTTTTCGTCATAGCATCAGTGAAGATGGGCCATTCTTACCGGAGTCTGGCCGTTATCACTTATATGTGTCTAACGCCTGTCCTTGGGCCCATCGCACCTTAATTTTCCGTCATTTAAAGCAGTTAACCGATCACATCAGTGTATCTGTGGTGCATCCGCACATGTTAAGCAATGGCTGGGAGTTTCGCTCAGCAGATCAAGATAATGGTGAATTCACCGATGATCTTTATGGCTTCGACTTTGCCTATCAGTTGTATACCAAGGCGCAAAAAGATTATAGCGGCCGCGTGACTGTGCCTATTTTGTGGGACAAGCACACTCAAACCATCGTCAATAATGAATCCAGTGAAATCATCCGTATTTTTAATACGGCGTTTAATGCCTTGACGGGCAACACTCAAGACTATTATCCAGAAGCGTTAAGACAAGAAATTGATGCTGTGAATGAGCGCGTTTACCACACGATTAATAACGGTGTGTATAAGTGTGGCTTTGCCACTGCGCAAGATGCTTACGCAGAAGCTTATGCGGAGTTGTTTGAAAGCTTAGATTGGCTTGAAGATAAGCTAGCAAAACAGCCTTATTTAGCCGGAGATCAAATCACCGAAGCGGATTGGCGTTTGTTTACCACCATGGTGCGATTTGACTCAGTCTATGTGGGGCATTTTAAAACCAATAAGAAGCGCATTGTGGATTATCCGAATCTTTGGCGCTTGGTGCGTCAGTTGTATCAGCAACCCGGCATTGCCGATACGGTTAAGATGGAGCAGATTAAACAGCACTATTATTACAGCCACACCATGATTAACCCTACACAAGTGGTGCCTGTGGGGCCTGATATTGATTTCTGGCAACCGCTGGAAAAATAATATCTGATTAAAAATCACCCAAATTTAATGGGCAAATGTGGATAGTTCTGTCTGAGATCAAGATATGAACTACCACACATCCCTTGCATCTGGCACAATCTGTGTTCGAGCAAGGGATTTGTGAAACATGATTCAATTTATTCGCACCACTGTCTTAGGGTTATGTCTTTGTGCATCATTGGGTGCTTATGCCGAGCAAGATTTACTTGCCATGTCATTAAGTGAATTCGATCTTCCTGAATTCAATGAATATTCCGTTCCCGTTGTCTTAACCGCTACACGTCTTCAACAGCATCAAGCCGATGTGCCTGCCAGTGTCACCATTCTTGATGAGCACTTTATCAAGCAGGTGGGAGCACAAAGTTTGGTGGAATTATTTCGTTATGTGCCCGGTATGATGATGGGGCCGGATACAAATAATAATGCCGATGCCGTGCACTATCACGGTGGTCCTGCGGCACTGCCTAAAAACCTACAGGTTTTAGTGAATGGTCGCTCCATGTATCGCTCTGGTTTAGCCGCGGTGAGCTGGTTCGAAATGCCGGTGGCTCTTGAAGACATTAAACGCATCGAAGTGGTTCGCGGACCTAACTCAGCCAGTTATGGCTCCAATGCATTTCAGGCTGTAGTGAATATCTTAACCAAGCATCCTGCGGATACCTATGGCTCCATAGCCAGCATCAAAAAAGGCAATAACGGCGAGCAAGACGTGTATGTTAGACATGGCGTCCGTTTAGGTAATAGCGATTACCGTGTGTCATTTACACAAAAACAAGATAATGGTTTTGCTGTGGAGAACGATGATCGTCAATCACGGTTTGTGGATGTGGAACATTATTACCAAGATGCATCATTGGGTGAGTTTGAAACTTCCATTGTTGTGTTGGATGCAAAAAGACAAATTACAGATCAACTATCATTTCAAACCAATGCCAATGAAGTCTCCGAGCAAAGAATGGAAGTGGGCAGTCGCTGGACAAAGGACTTGTCGCTTAAACATCAGTTACAGGTCAGTGGTTATGTGACTCAATACCGTCAGCAGCAACAAGCAGATGTGGCCGGTGTTCCGGTAGCATATTTAGATGATGATTTAAGGGTGTTATTTCAACTGAATCCAGAGGCGGCTAATGCATTGGCTGCAGGGGATGATCCTTCCGCGTTTATTTCACCATCTGCTACGCAGGAACAGCAACTGGTTGCAGACTTCTCTAATACTTATGCTTCTATAGATCCAACAACACCGGTTACTGGTGAAATTAACTCTGATCTAGATGAATACCGTTTTGACGTGGAAATACAAAGCACGTTTATTTATTCCCCAGAATTAACCTTGATCAGTGGCGCTAGCTTCCGCCGTGATGAAGTGGATTCCCATACCTATTTTAATGGTCGCTTAAGCAATGATACCAATCGCTTATTTGCCAGCGCCACTTGGCAAGCCACAAGGAAGGTGAATTTACATCTAGGGGTTATGGCTGAGCAAGAAAGTGATGCCGATCTTGTATTCGCACCACGGGCCGCCATGAATTATAAATTAACTCCCAGTCAGTCTGTGCGTTTAGTGTATAGCGAATCCGTACGCAGCCCAGACTTATTTGAACAAGATGCCTATTGGCAGTTGACGGTAGAAAACGCAAAAACAACGGTGGAGCCAAACGGCACCACTTTCTACCAAACACAGCAAGGCCCGGGTAATTTGGATCATCAGTTTATTCGCTCTTACGAAGTGGGCTATTACGGGCGTTTTAATGAAACCAATAGCGAATTGGATGTACGGATTTTTCAGGAAAACATCAGCGATGTGTTTTATCAGTCTCTTACCATAGAAGATATCGAAACCATTAACGATATCTGCATGACCTTTAAAGGGGTGGAATGGCAGTTCAGTACTGATGTGTGGCCACAAGGTGAGCTACGTTGGAATGGGGCCTACGTGGATGCGGACAGCAATATTAATGATCTGACCAGTGATCGCCGTGAACATGTATTGCTACGAGTTTACGCACAAGATACACAAACCCTAGCTTGGTTGCAGGAGTGGAGTGGTCAAACCTTTTCCAGTGTGAGCTATATTTTTGTGGGGGCTTATGACCATGCAAATAATACGGCTGCGGCACAGGAAAAATTGGAGCGTTTGGATGCTAAGTTGTCCCATCGTTTTGACGTGGCACGTAACAGCCTTGAGTTGAGCGCCAATGTGCAGCACGATGTTTCCAGTCAAGATATCTTTTACGAAGATGAAACCCGTGTGTTGCTGACGGCGCAATACAGTTTTTAATGGATAATAAAAAGCCCGCATCCAAATTGGGCGGGCCTATGATTTTTTATTACGCATTTTTTATTTTCCTTGTCCGTTAGTTATTTTTATTTGAACGCAACAAGTATTATGACTCTCGGTATATCCCCATAATTTTTTCGCTGATTATGTTCTTAATGCCTTGGCGCTCCAAGCTGGACAAATCCGACAACGCGCTTAAACGTAAGCGATGTAGATGCAGGCATGGCATTTGTGAATCAAACTCGCGTAAATCCCCTTTCTTTAAAACCGGTAAGAACGGGTCGTTCCCCTGAAAGCGTTTTAAAATTTGACGTAAGCCTTCTTTAAATGGAATAGGAATCGAGCGTACGTTCTTGCCTTTTTGCGTAATCACAATATACAAACCACTGCGATTAATGGTTTCCCCTGGAATAATGTGCAGCCCTGTTGCTTGTACTGCTTCGGCTGGAATGTGATTAAACGTATCGTGGAACGCATAAGGGTCCGGCAATACCACCATGCTTTTATTCTGATCTTCAGGAAAAAAGATGTTGTAGTTGCTGTATAGCTGATTCACCGTGGGTGAAAAAATACATAGCTTGTTTTCAAAACGCTTCACGAAATCCGTGGCGCGCTGTTGTTGTGATATGTGCTCCAACCCCCAAATGAGATCGGAATTATTCATATCTTGGTTCACGGCTTGACCCATAATAACCTCCAGAGCACGCTTTCGCGTGAATGCCCATACTGAGCGATGACTCAGGTGGTGCGTCGTTCGTATAGTAGGGTGACTAAACGGTATGTGTGTAGAGTAGTCCCTAGGGGAAAATAATGCGGTGATGTGAATCACGGCCATTTTGAGAGCCAGTCGTGATTTTGATGAAATAATGACCAGGCTAAACCTTGGCTAGAACCTTAGGTTCTATCAGGAATGATGCTTAAACCGCAAAGTTTGGTAACCAGGCTGCTGAGCAGGCGCCAAGGATCGTCTTGTATGATGTTCTTGCAGGCTAAATCCACCTGTTTGCAGATGGCAAGACTGCTTTGTACCGAGGTGGCGTTTAAGCGTCGAGCCGCCCCTTTGAGTTGGCTTTGTTTTTTCGGCCAGAACACTTTAAGTTGTTGCAGAGCTTTGTCATCCGGCGTGCCGGCTTGGGTGAGTTGCATAAAGCTGAGTAGCTGGCGGATGTCGTTAGCCAAGATAGCTAATGGCTGTAGGGCGTGAATGCCTTCCCCTTGCAAGGTGCTAAGAATATGCAAGCTACGGGCGGTATCCCCTTTAAAGGCCGCTTCAGATAGTGCAAACACGTCATAGCGGCTGGCATCCCCAACAGTGGCTTCAATGTGTTTGGCTTGAATGTCTTCAAGGCCCAGCAATTTTAGTTTTTCAATTTCTTGCGCACCAGCTAATAGGTTGCCATCGGTACGATCGGCTAATAGGGCTAGGGCATCTCGATCCGCTTTCATACCAAATAGACGCATGCGATTGGCTAGCCAACCTGGAAGCTGATTGCGCTCGATGGGCCAGTGTTGAATGAACACGCCAATCTTATCCAGTGTCTTAAACCATTTGCTGTTGGTGGCGGCTTTATCAATTTTAGGTAGCACTATTAAAAAGATGTTATCTGGATTGGGGTTTTCAAATAATTCCATTAAGGCTTTGCTGCCTTGATCCCCAGGTTTGCCGTTTTCGATGCGAATTTCGATGAGCTTACGCGAAGAGAATAACGACAAGGCGTTGGCCGACTCTAATAGCTCTGGCCATTTAAAGTTGCCTTCCACATGGTGTACTTCGCGTTCATCAAAGCCTTGAGTTTTTACTGCAGCACGAATTTGGTCGCAAATTTCTTGCTCCAATAGAGGCTCATCACCACTGATGATATATAGCGGTTTGATCTCTTTTTGTAGGTGCTGATTTAACTGCTCCGGCTTTAATCGCACGATTTACTTCGCCTTTGTTGGGGTAAGTTTCACGGCTTTTAAACGCAACAAAACATTGTAAGCGTTGTACTGCTTCATTTCGCGACGCAGGTTTTGCTCTTCTTGGGCCTTACCAATCTCAGCATTGGCATCGTATTGCAGTGTGCGATAACTGGTGACACTGAGTTCTTCGCTCACCGCTTGGTTGTCTGTATCGAGTAATTGGAAGTTTAAGGTTTCACTTAATTCGTACTCGCTGGCTTTGGCTGTGTTGGTGACCGATAACACGCGACGATTTGCTTGTTGGCCAAGAATTTTCAGGGTGTAAGGTGCATCTTCCGACAGGGTGACGCCGTTACTTAATAGAGACTGGCGAATAAGGTTGGCGGTTAATGGCTCCGCCGTTTTGGCATCTAGATTGAGAATGCGTAACTCAATGGGTAGATCCACCTGGCCGCGTAAGTGCCAGCCGCAAGCGGTAACAAGGCTACAAAGTAGTAATGCGACGAAAGCATGTTTAAAAATTGAATGTTTCATGTTTATTTTCGCTATTGGCCTTGCCTTGTGAAAGATGTTTTATGTTTGAGGAAAGATGACAGATGTAAGATGAAACTGCATTAATCCTTTCACATCTTCCATCTCTCATCCTACATCTTTTTTATAGCCCCTTTGTAGCGTAAGCGGCGATGCCCTAACAAGGCGAAGTGCTGGTGAGAAACCACAGCTTAGTGTACTAAGTGAGGATTTCGAATCAGCGCTTCAACGCAGTTAGAGCAAGTAAGCTAGCTACAAAATCAATTGGCAACAATGTTGACAAGTTTACCCGGCACATAAATCTCTTTACGAACGGTATTGCCTTCCAAGAATTTCTGCACGTTGGCATCCGCTTTGGCTAAGGCTATGGCTTCGTCTTTTTCGATATTCGCCGGTACTTCTAGTTTGCTACGTACTTTACCATTCACTTGTGCCACGATGGTGATGCTGTCACGCACAAGGGCAGACTCATCCACCACAGGCCAAGGAGCATCCAGTACCAGGTCGTCATTGCCTAGCTCTTTCCATAACACATGGCTCATGTGCGGCGCGATAGGCGCTAGCATTTTCACCATGGCCACTAAGCCTTCTTTTAGAACAGCACGGTTTTGCGCGTCTTCTTTGCCCAGTTTCAACAAGGTGTTGGTCAATTCCATTACGGCAGCAATGGCGGTGTTAAACGCATTACGACGGGCAATGTCATCACTCACTTTTTGAATGGTTTCGTGAATCTTACGGCGAGCGGCTTTTTGCTCGTCGTTTAGACCGTCTTTGTTTAACGCTGCAATGTCGCCACCGTTAATTAATTCAGCGGCTAAACGCCAAACACGTTGTAAGAACTTCTGAGCACCTTGCACACCAGCGTTAGACCATTCTAGTGATTGTTCTGGAGGCGCGGCGAACATGGTGTATAAACGCACAACGTCGGCACCGTAAACATCGATGGCTTCTTGTGGGTCCACACCGTTGTTTTTCGACTTAGACATTTTGATCATGCCTTCGTGCTTCAATTCTTTGCCTTTAAACGTGGCTTTTACTAAACGGCCTTTTTCGTCACGTTCAACTTGTACGTCACCAGGGTTGACCCATTCTTTGCTGCCGTTGTCGTTGGTGTAGCTGAACGCATCGGCCAATACCATGCCCTGGCAAAGTAGGCTCTTGAACGGTTCGTCACCTTGTACAAGGCCAGTGTCGCGCAATAACTTGTGGAAGAAGCGCGCGTACAATAAATGCAGAATGGCGTGCTCAATACCACCTATGTATTGATCCACAGGTAGCCAGTAGTTGGCTTCCTCTGGGTTCACCATGTGCATGTCATCTGTGGGTGAACAGTAACGGGCGTAGTACCAAGAGGATTCCATGAAGGTATCGAAGGTATCGGTTTCGCGGAACGCAGGTTCGCCATTGAATTCGATGTTTTCAAATTCTGGGTTGTTTTTGATTGGGCTATTCACCCCATCCATGACCACGTCGGTTGGTAGAACCACGGGTAGCATGTCTTCTGGTGTGGGTACTTGCTCGCCGTTTTGTTTGTTGATCATAGGTACTGGGGTGCCCCAGTAACGCTGACGGCTCACACCCCAATCACGCAGGCGGTAGTTGGTGGTCACTTTGCCTTTGCCAGC
>JBFEWA010000088.1:0-9932 GCA_041546605.1 Bermanella sp. | reverse complement strand
GGCTTCATTAAAAAACGCAGGCAGCGATAAATCTCGCCTATTATCCGTCACCATTTATGTCACTGATTTTTCAGAACTGGATCAACTAAACCAGGTTTGGGAAAACTGGTTGCCACAAGGCTGCGCCCCTAGTCGAGCATGTTTAAAAGTTGAACTGGTTGACCCAGACTATAAAGTTGAAATTGCATTTGTGGCCGCCAAATAAACGACCAATCAGTACAACTAAGGCAACTTTTGTAAAACCCGCCCCATCCATCTGGCCACGGCTAAATCATCCATCACTTGAGGAGAGGCTTTCATGGTATCCAATGCCATTTGCGAAGGCGCTAACGCAATAGCTTCTCCCTTGTGAAAATCCAATAAATCTCGTTCATATTCATTGGTGAATTCAGGGTGAGCTTGAATGGTTAAGATGGAATCACCGTACATTAAAATAGCATTCTCACAAAACTCTGAGCTGGCCAAACAACGAGCATTAATGGGTTTTTCGATCACTTGATCTTGGTGCACAGCATTTAATCGCACCTCAGTTAAACCATCTAAAGTCATATCATTTAATTGATAGGTGTGAGGCCCTACTCCCCAGCCACCTGAGTACTTTTCTACTTTGCCTGCAAAAGCTGCCGCAATAATTTGGTGACCAAAACAAATGCCCACCATGGGAATACCTTGCTCATGGCTATGAATAATCCATTTTTTAAGTTTACCCATCCACGGAGTATCGTCATACACACCACTGGCAGAACCCGTGATTAACCAAGCGTCACATTCATTCACGCTGGCAGGCCATTGCTCTTCACACACATCATAAGTGGCATATTCAAAATCGACGCCCGCTTTATGAAATAGCGATTGAAACATGTGTGAATAATTTACGTATTCGTCAAAATGCGGTTCATCAATGTGGCCGGTGACCAATATACCTAGTTTCATTTTTTATCCACCTATCATTGATTCTTAAGGAAATTAAGGCACAAAAAAAGCCGAAGCAGATTTCTGCCTCGGCTTTTCATTGTCACGGATGATGATTCACCGTGACAGTAAAAATTACACGCGAGCTTTTATGAAATCAGCCATCCAGTGTGCAACCTTAATGGACTCCGTTTGCGCACCCGGTGCACGTAACGTTTCCAAACCCGCTTCCGCAGTATCCGTTGGTACTACTGGGCCTTTACGAGCTTCAACCAAGGCATCTTCGTATTCAACGGTGAATTCTGGGTGCGCTTGGAACGTTAGGATTTGATTGTCATAAACCAAACCTGCGTATTCACAGAAATCCGATTTAGCAAAAACTTCTGCATTGTCTGGCTTCTCAATGACCTGATCTTGGTGCATAGCATTGATAGTGAAGTTTTTAGAGCCATCTTTAATGAAATCCGACTCGCCTACCAATTCATAAGCATGCAAACCGACACCCCAACCACCTTGGTATTTATCCACTTTGCCACCAAATGCTTCTGCAATGATCTGGTGACCAAAACAAATACCCACCATAGGTTTTTTACTGGCGTGAATATCCAAAATCAAAGTTTTCAGTTTCTGCATCCACGGCAGATTTTGATAAACATTAAACTTAGAGCCTGTGATAATCCAAGCATCCGCAACGTTTTCTGATTCCGGGAAGACATCTTCACGCACATCATAAACGTCATATTCAAAATCATATCCGCTTTTATTAAAAAGCTGCATGAACATCTCAGAATAGGAGCCGAATTGACCAAGCAATTCGTCTGGCGTAATACCTGTGGCTAAAATACCGATTTTCATTTTCTAACCTATTTCATTTCGGTGCCGTTACCGGCACCTTGTTTGTGCTTACGGTTTATTCTTGGGCCGCCGCAAGCATTTTGTTTTGTTTACGCATGTACAGCATGGCGAAGATCACACCGATGGCAACAATGGCAATCATCAGAGTGGCCAATGCGTTGACTTCTGGTGTCACCCCTAAACGAACTTTAGAGAAGATCACCATAGGCAAGGTGCTATCACCTGGGCCGGATACGAAGCTGGCGATTACCAAGTCATCCAATGATAGGGTGAACGACAATAACCAACCGGCAATGATCGCTGGCGAAATCAATGGCAGAGTTACTAAGAAGAATAAGGTGGATGGCTTAGCGCCTAAGTCCATTGCGGCTTCTTCTAATGTGTCATCCAGCACCACTAAGCGTGATTGCACAATCACCGCCACGTAAGCCAAACAGAATGTGGTGTGGGCGATAATAACCGTTAACTCACCACGACCTGCTGGCCAACCAAAGGCGCTTTCCAGTGCCACAAACAATAGTAGTAAGGACAAACCAGTGATTACCTCTGGCATAACAAGTGGCGCACTCACCCAACCGGAAAATAGTAATTTACCGCGGAAGCGTCCCATGCGAGACAGAGCAAAACCTGCCATGGTGCCCAGCACCACCGCTAAGGTGGCACTGATGAAGGCGATTTTTAAACTTAAAAACGCCGCATCCATGATCTGGTCGTTTTTAAACAGCTCGCTGTACCATTTGATAGACCAGCCACCCCAAACCGTTACCAGTTTGGATTCGTTAAAACTGTAAACAATCAGCGAGATAATCGGTGCGTATAGGAAAATGAATCCTAAAGAAGCCGATGTATTTAGAAATATAGAACGTCTTTTCATTACAGGGCCTCATCCTTACCAGACTTGTTACGCACCAACATGATTGGTAGCACCAAGAATACAAGCATTACTGTTGCCACTGCAGATGCCATCGGCCAGTCACGATTCAAGGAGAATTCATCCCACAACACTCGACCAATCATCAGTGTATCTGAACCACCTAACAATGCAGGAATCACGTATTCACCTACCGCTGGAATAAATACCAACATACAACCAGCGATAATACCTGGCATAGCCAAAGGCACCGTTACCATGAAGAAACTTTGAATCGGGCGAGCACCCAAATCTTCCGCCGCTTCTAGTAAAGAAATATCCATTTTTTCTAATGCCGAATACAGAGGCAAAATCATGAATGGTAAGTAGGTGTACACAATACCGATATAAACCGCGAAGTCGGTTTGCAACATAGTTAAAGGCTCATTAATGATACCTAAACTCATAAGTACTTCGTTGACCAAACCTTGCTTCTTCAACAAACCTACCCAGGCGTACACACGCAATAGGAATGACGTCCAGAAAGGCAGAATAACCAATGCTAATAAAATACCGCGGTATTTTTGATCACTACGGGCAATCATGTACGCAATTGGGAATGCCACAATCAACGTGAAAATGGTGGAGAAAAACGCAATCTTAATAGAGCTTAAATAGGCATCTAAATAAAAGCTGTCTTCCCATAAGAAAATATAATTACCTAGGTTCAACTTGATGTTGAGGTAAGCCTCTTCAAGGTTGAAATCCAATAGGTCGGAATATGGTGGAACCGCAATAGCGGATTCCGACAATGAAATCTTAAACACCACCAAGAATGGGATGAAAAAGAAAATCGCCAACCACAGGTAAGGTACAGAGATCACGCTAAAGCGACCCCAGTTAAAGTTTTTCGCAAACTTTAAAAACATTCCAATGCGGGCAGTCCAGTTCGAAAATCCAGAAAGCCACACGTTTCCAGATAATGAACTCATGCTGTTAACACCACGCTGCTGTCGACATCCCAAGAAAGGAACACTTGCTCATTCCAAGTGAAGCGTTCACCCATATCGCGGGCAAAGTTTGGCTGAGTCACACGAATTTCTTTACCCGATTGCAAGCGAATGCGGAATACAGACAAGCTACCCATGTAGGCGATTTCAACAATCTCACCTTTCATGCAGTTTTCGTCTTGAGTGGGCTTAATACGTGTCATTTTGATTTTTTCAGGACGCAATGCCACGTGTACGCGTTGTTGTGGCGCACAGCTAATACCGTGAGCAACAAACAAAGAGCAACCCGCTTCTTTTGATTCAATGCGAACGCTGTCGACGTTGTCTTCGGTTACGAAACCTTCCAACATATTTACTGAGCCAATGAATTCCGCAACAAAACGTGAGTTTGGATATTCATACACATCATGTGGCTCATCGGTTTGAACAATCAAACCTTGATTCATAACACCGATACGGGTTGCCAGTGTCATGGCTTCTTCTTGGTCGTGGGTCACCACAACGAAGGTCACACCCAAGTCTTCTTGAATGTTCATAATTTCGAACTGCGTTTCTTCACGCAGCTTTTTATCCAATGCGCCTAAAGGCTCATCCAATAAAAGTAATTTAGGGCGTTTTACTAGGGAGCGTGCCAATGCCACACGCTGACGCTGACCACCTGATAATTGGTGCGGTTTACGTTTACCAAGATGACCCAGTTGCACCATGTCTAGCATTTCAGCAACACGCTTTTTAACATCCTGCTTGCTTGCACCTTGACGACGCAAACCAAAGGCTACGTTATCGGCAACGGACAAATGTGGGAATAGTGCATAAGATTGGAACATCATGTTCACAGGGCGATTCCAAGGCTGAATACCTTGCATGTCCACACCATCAATAATGATGCGACCACTGGTTGGATTTTCAAAGCCAGCCAACATACGCAAAAGCGTACTTTTACCCGAGCCTGATCCACCCAATAAGCAGAACAATTCTTTTTTATAAATGTTCAATGAAACATTATCGACTGCTGTAAAGTCATCGAACTTTTTTGTGATGTTTTCGATGCGTACAAATGGGGTCGCATCCGGTTGTTTCCATAGAGGGAGTTCAGTATTCACAGGATTCGCCACACCAGTAATTGTTGATTTTAATTCAGAAGCATTCATGGGATCACCGCCAATCTTTCGCTAATAGCCAAAGGCCTAATTTCAAATAGAAATGCCTGCAAAAAGCAGGCAAATCATGAATTAACGTCCAGTTTTAACACCGGTCCAAGCTCGAGATAACAGGCGATCATACTTAGCTGTATGTGCTAACTGTGGAAAAAGCTTAGCTTTTACTTCCTCAGTTGGGTAGATACCTGGGTTATCTAACACTTCTTTTTCAATAAATGGCTTGGCCGCAGTATTCGCAACGGCGTAATACACGTAATTTGAAATACCAGCAGCGACTTCTCCACGAAGTACAAAGTCGATAAATTTATACGCATTTTCCTTGTTTGGCGCATCGGCAGGAATGGCCATTAGGTCAAACCATACTTGTGTGCCTTCTTTAGGAATTGAGTACTCCACTACATTACCTTGACCGGCCTCTTCCGCACGCTCTTGGGATTGTAGGATATCTCCATTATAGCCTAGGGCTAGACATACATCCCCATTGGCAAGATCGCCAATGTATTGGCTTGAATGGAAGTACTTATAATTGCCGCGGTTTGCTTTCAAAAGCTCAGAGGCTTTTTTCAGATCCGCTTTGCTTTCTGAGTTAGGATCCAATCCTAGGTAGTTAAGTGCAACAGACATCACATCCGCTGGCGCATCTAGAATTGCAATACCACAATCTTTTAGTTTGGCGCTGATTTCTGGCTTAAACACAAGATCCAATGTGTCCAATGGCATGTCTTTACCCAGACGCTTTTGCAACATATCTAGGTTGTAACCTAAACCCACAGTCCCCCAAGCATATGGGACATTATGTGCGTTATCTTTGTCACTACGCGCAATTTTCTCAGCAAGATCTGCATCTACGTTTTTATAGTTGCTTAGTTTGCTTTTATCGATAGGGGCATAGATACCGGCCTGCAATTGACGCTCAAGGAAAGCACCAGTAGGTACAACTAGGTCATAACCACTGTTACCAGCCATTAACTTGGCTTCTAGCATCTCGTTCGAGTCGTAAACGTCGTAATTAACTTTGATGCCTGTTTCTTTTTCAAACTTTGCTACATCTGCTGGATCAATATAATCCGACCAGTTGTACATGTTTAAAACATTTTCACCTGCTTGAGCAGTTGAGCCTAATGCAAATGCCAAAGCGGTAGCCATACCAAGCTTTAACGGATTCATAGAGTTATCTCCAGTTGTGCAATGTGTAAATAGGGCCACATTGTCTTTACCATTCCCCACTTTGCGTATGTTCTAAATTATGAACACTTAAAATCGAGTCATGGTTTTGTTTTTATTTTTATGGTCTTAGCTGAATCCGTCAGGCTAAGACTTGCACGTTTTCCAGTCTCTTCGAGAAGACTTTTTTATTCTTTAAACACATCCCGTGTTTCTGAAATTCAATGTACGCAATGGGGGATTTTTACTATATACCCCCCATTGGGTATTCGGCTATATGCGCCACACAAGAACTTGCTTAAGCGCACAATCCAAGGTCGAAAACTTATTCAGCGCACCAAAAAGGCGCACCGAAAATCAACTCTCAACCCGCGCCAATACTGAGCTTGGGATTACAACAGTCCTAAATAGGACTCGTATTCCACGTCAGAAATACGCTCATCAAAACGCAACTGTTCTTGCTCTTTCGCAGCCGAGAACACACGGATGAATTCTTCACCTAAATATTGGTTTAGCACGTCTGAATTTTTGAAAATTTCAGTGGCTTGATCCCATTTATTTGGTAACAAATATTCATCACCGTACTCTTCAGTTTCAGTATAAGCATCACCTTCGATTGGCTTAGGTGGCATCAATTTATTTTCGATACCGTAAAGTGCACCAGCCAAAATAGTAGCCAATACTAAGTATGGGTTAGCGTCGGCGCCGGATACACGGTGTTCAATTCGACGAGCCACACCTGGGCTTTCTGGAATACGCACGGCTACCGTACGGTTTTCATAACCCCAACACGCAACAGTAGGTGCGTGAGCGCCCTTCATGAAGCGACGATAAGAGTTTAAGTGAGGAGCAAACACCAACATGCCATCGGCCATGGTGTGAATCAGACCCGCTACGGCGTGCTTAAGCACATCTGTACCTTCGTCAGTACCATCATCAAAGATGTTGTCACCGTTTTCATCCAACAAACTAAAGTGAACATGGAAACCGTTACCACTTTGGTCTGTGTATGGCTTAGCCATGAACGATGCACTGAAGCCATGCTTACGGGAAATACCTTTCACCAAACGCTTAAACATGATGGCTTGGTCAGCAGCCAGCATTGGGTTATCCACATGGATCAAGTTGATTTCAAACTGGCCAGGGCCCAATTCAGAAATAATGGTATCCGCAGGTACACCTTGCAGCTCACAGGTTTCACGCACCTCAGTGAAGAAGGCTTCTAGATTGTCCATTTCATCAATGGAATAGCAATCGGTTTCGCTTAGGCGACGACCATGGCCATCTAGCATCTTAGGCGGACGTGGACGCTGGTTTTTCTCAGACTCCGCATCCATCAAATAAAACTCAAGCTCAGTGGCCATAACCGGTGTAATGCCTAGCTTCTTAAAGCGCTCAGTAATGTGCGCCAGAATTTGACGAGGATCCGCCAAGAAAGGCGTGCCATCTGGGTTAAACATCATGGCTAGAATCTGGTTACGCGGGGATTGCGCCCAAGGCACAGGGATCGGATCTGGATGAACCGGCATGCACACACCGTCACTGTCGCCGGTTTCGAACACTAAACCGTTTTCCCAAACGTCGTTACCCCAAACGTCTAGACCCACTACAGAACGAGGTAGCTTAATGCCTTCTTTCGCCATCTTTTTGCTGGCACTGGCAGGCATACGCTTACCGCGCAAGTTACCATTTAAGTCGGTAATAAATAGATCAAATTCAGTATCGTTATTTGATGACATAGTCATTTCTCTTCAATCGTCACCGCAGAGCGGCAAGACAGGCTGAGCCTGCAATTCACATAATGTTTTCGTTATTTATACTTTTGTGATCACAATAGGCCAGCCAATGTGATCACAAAAATATTTCAAGGACCGTCACAACAGAGTAACATAGCCACCATTGAGCAAATTACGAACCCATTACGACCAGAAACATTCAAGGCCATAAGTACCCATGGACAAGAACTCTCCCATAGAATTCACCTTAGCTGAGCGCGATGCATCTGTAACTATCACCCAGTGGGTATATGTCACATTGCGCAACGCCGTCATGTATGGGCAAATCCTTCCAGGGCGTGCATTAACCATTCGCGAGCTGGCCAAAGAACTGGATGTCAGCCCCATGCCAGTACGCGAAGCCTTGCGCCAGTTGGCCGCTGAAAACGCCCTTGAGATCCAAGGCAACCGTCGCGTCATGGTACCCAAAATGACCGCCATGAAGTTCACTGAACTCTGCCAAGCGCGTATGGCCTTAGAAAGCCACGCCGCCGAGCGCGCACTGCCTTATATAGATAACCAGCGCCTAAGCGCCTTGCAGCAAATCGACGCCCTTATTGATGATGCCCAAAGGGAAGGAAACCACGCCCCAGTCAGCGCCCTAAACCAAGAGTTTCACCGCACTTTATACAGTGCTAACCCCCATCAAGTCACACTGCCGCTCATCGAAAGCCTATGGCTACAACTGGGGCCATTCATGAAATTAGCCAGCGCTCACTTAGAGGTCAGCAGCCAGGTGGATCGCCATACAGAAGCCATGGATGCCATCGAAAAGAAAGATGCCATCGCCCTGCAACTGGCCATTAAATCGGATATTCGCGAAGGCTTTAATTTTGCCAGCACCCCAGAGCTATTGCAGCGCTTCATCGATGAATCCAACCGCCACAACTAAGATTACATACATCCCTCCCACCCGCTTCTGAGGTGGGATTTTCGATACTTTCTCATCTTGAACTAAGCTTAGAAGAATTCTGCCACAAAGGGGTGATTTTCGGCCAAATCACACACATACCTGCGTTTTGGCTGAAAGTCAGGTATTCCTTGAATGGTAAATGACAGCGCCCTGATTTGGGTCATTATTTGATTCTATTTAATTGTGATCGGTATTGACTTATTAATTTTGTGATCACAAAATGGCGAGACATTACAAAACCACGAATACCTCTTGCTTAAGATAGGAGTGAACATGTCAGAGCAAAAGCTGAATACTCAAGCCATCCAACAAATGGATGCCGAACATCACCTACACCCATTCACCAACACCGGCGCCCTAAACAAAAAAGGCGCTCGCATCATCGAGCGCGCCGAAGGCGTTTACCTTTGGGACAGCGAAGGCAACAAGCTGATCGATGGTATGGCTGGCCTTTGGTGTGTAAACATGGGTTATGGTCGTAAAGAGTTGGCCGATGTAGCCTACTCACAAATGCAAGAACTGCCTTACTACAACACGTTTTTCCAAACCAGCCATGAAAATGCAGCGCTTTTGGCAAAAGAGATCGCCAGCGTCACCCCTCATGATTTAAACCATATCTTCTTTGCCAACTCAGGTTCTGAAGCCATTGATACCATCATGCGTCTGGTTCGCCATTACTGGGCCATTCAAGGCAAGCCGTATCGCAACATCATCATTGCCCGTGAAAATGCTTACCACGGCTCGACCCTTGCCGGTGCTAGCCTTGGTGGCATGAGCGGCATGCATAAACAAGGCGCGCCATTGGTGCCTGGCATTGAACACATTCGCCAGCCTTACTGGTACGGCGAAGGTGGTGATATGAGCGAAGAAGCGTTCGGTTTAGCCTGTGCTCAAGCATTAGAAGAGCGCATTCTAGAAGTGGGCCCAGACAATGTTGCGGCCTTCATCGGCGAACCCATTCAAGGGGCTGGCGGTGTAATCGTACCACCGGCTAACTACTGGGCAGAAATTCAAAAAATCTGCACCAAGTACAACATTCTACTAGTGGCTGACGAAGTAATTTGTGGTTTTGGCCGTACAGGTAAATGGTTCGGCAGTGACACCTTTGGCATCAAGCCAGACATCATTTCCATGGCGAAAGGCTTGTCCTCAGGTTACTTACCAATCGCTGCAGTGGCCGTTGGCGGTCGCATCAGTGATGCGCTTATCGCCCACGATGAAGACTTCAATCACGGCTACACCTACTCAGGTCACCCAGTCAGTGCGGCGGTTGCCTTAGAAAACATTCGCCTT
>JBFEWA010000081.1:0-10338 GCA_041546605.1 Bermanella sp. | reverse complement strand
TTACCCATTGCACGGCGTAACATGTCGGCGCCGCCTAGGGTATAACCGGCAAGCACCTGTGCAATTTGCATAACCTGTTCTTGGTAAACGATAACCCCGTAGGTGGGCTCAAGAATTTCTTTTAAGCTGTCGTGTTGGAAATCTTTGTGCGGGTACGCCACTTCCGCGCGGCCGTGTTTACGGTTGATAAAGTCGTCCACCATGCCCGATTCCAATGGCCCCGGACGGAACAGAGCCACCAGTGCGATCATCTCTTCGATGTTGTCGGGTTCTAAACGGCGAATCAGATCTTTCATACCGCGGGATTCCAACTGGAACACGGCAGTGGTTTTCGCCTCTTTTAATAACGCATAAGAAGCTGGGTCATCTAATGGAATTTCTTCAATGAACAACGGCTCTTCATTACTTTTTGCGCGAATGGCGTTAATGGTTTTCAACGCCCAATCAATAATGGTTAAAGTACGCAGACCCAAGAAGTCGAACTTAACTAAGCCCGCGCTTTCCACGTCGTTTTTATCAAACTGTGTCACCAAGCCCTTACCGTCTTCGTCACACAGGGTAGGTGAAAAGTCCGTTAACTTGGTGGGAGCGATTACCACACCACCGGCGTGTTTACCGGTTTGACGAGTAATACCTTCAAGCTTGGTGGCCATCTCCCAAATCTCTAGGGCTTCATCGTCTTCTTTTAAGAAATCTCGTAGGGCTTCTTCTTGCTCATAAGCCACCGCCAACTTCATACCAGGGTCGGCGGGAATCATTTTGGATAACTTATCCGCTAAGCCGTAGCTCTTGCCCAGCACACGGGCCACATCGCGCACCACAGCTTTCGCCGCCATGGTACCGTAAGTCACGATTTGCGATACCGCATCACGCCCATAGTTATCTGCCACGTAATCAATCACGCGCTCACGCTTTTCCATGCAGAAGTCGATATCAAAGTCGGGCATGGATACACGTTCTGGGTTCAAGAATCGCTCGAACAGCAGATCGTATTCCAATGGATCAAGGTCGGTAATTTTTTGCGCATACGCCACTAACGAGCCCGCACCGGAACCACGACCCGGCCCTACCGGCACATCGTTGTCTTTGGCCCATTGGATGAAGTCCATTACGATAAGGAAGTAGCCGGGGAATCCCATTTGAATGATGATGTCTAATTCAAAATCCAAACGATCAAAATATTCTTTGCGGCGCTCTTCATAGTCGCTTTGATTTTTATCTAAGATAAATTCAAGGCGCTCTTCCAAACCTTCGTAGGAAATCTTTCTAAAGAATTCGTTTTCGGTCAGACCATCTGGAATAGGGAATTCCGGTAGGAAGTATTTACCCAGCAACACTTGCACACTACAGCGCTCGGCAATTTCTTTGGTGTTCTCAATGGCGCTTGGAATGTCTTTGAATAACTCAATCATTTGTTCTTGAGTTTTCAGGTATTGCTGATCGCTGTAACGACGTTCGCGACGGGGGTCATCTAAGGTGACACTGTCACCGATGCACACTCGCGCCTCATGGGCATCAAAATCGTCTTCTTTAATAAAGTGCACATCATTGGTGGCCACCACAGGGCATTGTTGCTCACGGGCCAATACCAAGGTTTTTTGCACTAACACTTCATCGTTAGGGCGATCGGTGCGCTGCAACTCAAGATAAAAGCGATTAGGGAAATACCCGCGCCAGCGTTCAAGGCGCTGTTGCGCTAATTCGGTTTTGTCTTTCAACAAGGCTTCGCCGATATCCCCTTGCTGAAAACCCGAAAGGGCAATCAAGCCTTCATTGCGCTCGGCAAACCATTCAAATTTCAGTTGCGGCTTATCATGGTGTTGGTTTTGGGTGTAACCAAAACTCACTAACTCGGTAAGGTTACGGTAGCCCTTTTCGTTTTGGGCGTACAAGGTGATGCAGTATGGGTGAGCGGGATCGTCTTCCCGTTCTATATACACATCAGCGGCGAGAATGGGCTTAATGCCTGCGCCGAGACAGGCATTATAAAACTTTACCAAAGCAAACATGTTGCTCTGATCGGTAATGGCCAGTGCCATTTGTCCATCACCGGATGCTGCTTTGATCAAATCTTTTACACGGACGATGCCATTGACCAGAGAAAACTCGGTGTGAATACGCAAATGTACAAATGAATCGGCCATGGGTTACCTCATAAAATCTTGGGCTATTGTAACCAAGGGCACTGCTAAATCATACAGATGTCATGTCCAAAGGCCGTTTCAAATACGCCAGTTTGCCTATTCGTTAAATGCGAGCTTGTAGAGCCTCTAAAAACAAGCGAATACGCTGAGCATTGGCCCCAAGATCGCTCTTGCCTTGGCGACTCATGCTGCGCACATCCACTCGGGTTTTGCTGGGGCGATCTGCGTGCTGTTCAGGGGTCACATAGGAGGTTAAGCGAATGGCAATATCATCCTTAAAACCAAATAACAGGCTTTCATCCACCGCTTCTATGGTCATAGGAGACGCATCCATCTGCGTGGCGAGAATCACCCAGCCCAAATCTTGCACCACGGCCTTGGCGGCTTGAGCCACTTGCTCCACAGGTACGTCCAATTCCAAGCTGGTTAAATCGGGATAACCCGCCAGCTGTAGTTGAGCCACTTCCTCCCCTGCGTACTCAACCGGATGGTCATCGCCAGAGCGGGCTTGAGCGGCGGCCGTTAACTGCGGCGGGTTTTGCGTATCTGTGGTGATGTCATGAATAAACGGCACGGTGCGCGCCTTGAATACATTGGAGCCAAGCATCCCAATGGGCAAAGCCGTAAAAATGATGGCCACGATCAACGAGCTAGACTTGCCCGAACCTCGACTGAGCTTTAACACGGCCAAAGCAAACACAATAAAACCAATTAACGCACTGACAATGAAGATCAAAAAACTATTGCGAAAATGCATCATATCCAAACGGGCTGCCAAAATGGCAAGGGGATAAAAGGCAAACAATATAATGGCCAACCACTGCAGTTTAGGGGCGGGAATTTTTTCTAGCATGTTGCTCTCCTATGAATGTGTTTGTCTATGATGCTCGTTGGCGCAATCAGTTCACCACGGGGCAGAATCTATCTTCAAAAGCTTCGGCGGTTTTATGAAAGTTGGCGCACATGATGTCAGGGGATATCGCCTGCCTTTCAGCATTTTCACCCCAGCAATGAATACCGTAATGGGTAGTGGAGCCTAAATAATCTTCTCCATCATACACGTTCTTAGCACAGGTAAAGCCATGACCAGCCGTGATGGCGCGAATGTTATCTTGCATGGTAGTCGGTACGGCTAGCAAGGTTTGATCGCTATTGTCTTCACCAAAGCAACTGGCCACCAAACCACTTTGGGTATCGCTGCGCGCCTGGGCTTGATCCAGCACACAAGCATGACGTTGCCCGGCGGAAATAAAAATAGCATCGGTAAATGTGCCCGGTGCCTGCCATGTACTGCCTTGTGTATTCCCCCAGCACGTCACCTGGCCAGCACTAATGGCGCAAACAAAATCAGAGCCCACAGCCACATGGGAAACACTGCCTAGGTTTTCAGGAATAGTTAATTGCCCGGCGTGGTTAGCGCCCCAACAATGTAATGCATCGTTGCCATCAATGGCGCAGGAGGTATTGCCCCCAGCGGCCACCCACTTAGGATTCAACAATGAGGGCACAGAGGTTTGTCCGGCGGCATTATCCCCCCAGCAATACACACCAAAAGCATCCACGGCACAGTTGTGGTTATCACCACTGGCCAGCACATAAGGTTTTTCAAGCCAATGGCCGTTACGGTTACTTTCGTTGGAAGCCACTTCTGGGTCAATGGTTTGCCCAAAGCGGTTATCCCCAGCGCAGCCCACACGGCGACCACCAAAATCACTTAAAGTGGTGCAAACATGGTCAGCACCGATACTCAGCATTTTGGATGACCCAGTGACATTTTCCGAGACATAATCCCCAATGATGCGGCGACCCCAGCATTTCAAGTAACCGCTATTGAATGCGTTCAAAACCCCAAAACTACAGGCACGACCGTCCCCTGCCACTATGGAGTATTGCTCCGCTAAAAATGCGTTATCGTCAAAGGCTTTTGGCGTACCGCCGTTTGCATTGGCAACGGCACCGGTACGCGTAAAGCTAATGCCAGCATCGTCATCTGAGCCGCAGCCCACAAGACCACCCACCAGCAAGGTGAGAATGAATATAGGTTTTATCATGGTGTTCACTTCTTATTTTTATTGTGTGCACACATTATAGGGATGTGAGAATCATGTACTTTGAATGGCGTCCCAGCCTGATGTACTTCCCGCGCAAAAATTACGATTTTTGTGCGTGATTCAGATCTTTCTCTAATTCTTTCATTTTGTATTGGCAATCGGCCAAGTCTTGCTTAAGTTGCTCACGCTCTTTTTGCGCTTCGTCCAGTAGCGCTTTTGCCGCTTTTAAGTCGTCTTCGTAGCGCGCCACTTTCTGATTGGCACTGCGTGCAAATAGCAGGTAAGCAATTACCAACCCCAAAATAAACGTCCCAGCTGCAATCACAGGCATGTGGTTATCTCCTTCATCGTCAAAATTATTACGCTTTTGTTTATCCCCAGAAGCTGTGGATAAGTTTGTGTATTAGTGTGTGATAAATGCCGCTAATCGGCAAAGTTTCAACACTCCAGTTAAATTGACTATTTTTTAATCAATCAACTTAAAACCCTTATATTTCAAGGGCTTGTATATTTTTTATAGGCTTTTTTTTCAACTAGCTCGTATTTTATACAAGATTTCTCTATACGCGCCTAAATTGTGTATAAAAATAGTCAATTTACGTCTACCTAGATTGGATTTGACCTTTGTCGCTATTTATCCAACCCCAATAGATGAATTCGTCAAATTCCCGTTCATACAATTCATGGGCTTCTCACCCGTGCTATTGGGTGATGATCAAATCCACCTTGCGTATGCAGGCTTGCACCGCTTGATGCTGACTTTTCCACATCTCACTGGCCATGGGCTGAATGTCACATTGCTTTGGCAAGGGCTGTGTATTTTGAATCATGCCGCGAAACGTGGGCAACATAATGAACTGCACCCATTGCTCAAACCCCAACGTATCCACACAAAATGGTTTGGTGCTTTGCAGCGCCTCTTGGCTCGGAGCCTGTGCGGACCAAAGTTGTGCTTGGCGCATGGCCATTTCCAGCTCATCCAGTGCTTGGGCTAATTGGGTATAACGTGTCTCACTCAAAACCAATCTCCGTGCTATGATGGCCGCCGATAATATCTGCGATCATCCCATGTTAAAACCGACTTTCCATCGATTTTTTAATGCGCTCACTTTTTACACCCGCGTGCCCGGGCCCAACTGGGTAGATTACAGCGCCGACAATTTAAACCGTGCCAGCGGCTTCTTCCCATTAATGGGCTACTTGGTGGCCATCTGGTGCTATGGGGTTTACAGCTTATGCCTGAGCTTTTTACCCGCAGATGTCAGCTTACTCATTAGCATGGTGGCTGGAATCTTATTCACCGGCGCCTTTCACGAAGATGGATTTGCAGATCTGTGCGACGGTTTTGGTGGCGGCTATGATCAAGCCAGTATTTTACGCATTATGAAAGACAGCCGCTTAGGCACCTATGGAGTCTGCGGTTTGTTGCTCATGCTGTTATTAAAGTGGAGCAGCCTCACTCATATTCCCCCTGAATCTCTACTCTTAGCTTTAGTGGTGGCACACAGCTTGAGTCGCGCCTGGGCCATTAGTTTGATCATGGTACTGCCCTATGTGCAGCAGGATGAAACCAGTAAAGCCAAACCCATCGCCAAACAGTGGTTTGCACAAGACATGCTTCTAGCCTGGTTGTTCCCGCTGGCCTCCATGGTGTTTTTGCCCCTATCCACCAGCACGTTACTTTTGATAGTCGGCGGTGCTGTGTTTGCGCTGACCGCTTTGTGGTATCGACAACGCCTGCAAGGCTATACCGGTGATGCCCTAGGGGCCAGCCAGCAAGTGCATGAAGTAATGATTTACCTGTTAATCCTAGGGGCTATTTAGATACCTTCTAGCTGCAACACCCCTTAGATAATCCCTTACCCAGTGAGCATTCTCAGGTATAATGGCGCCTTTTATCTGAGCGGGAGTCATCATGGAATTAAACGAATATTTAGCACAGCTGGATGGGCAATATCGTTTATTCGATGTGGGTCGCCGTATTCGTAAAATTGATAAGGCTCAGTTCAAACAATTTGAAGCCTTACAAAGCCCCTACCCATTTCCCTATTTACAACACGCTTGGTTAGCCCTTTATATTGCGCCACCAAAGCAGCCAGACAATGAAACCCTTATGTTTCTTAAATGGCCATTGGATGAACAAGGCAAGCTGATCCCCTATGTACGTGACGATCTGGTGCAGCGGCTGCTGGCGTTAAACGAGCAACCGTTAAAAGTGGACAGCGAAATCGATGATCCCCTCAAAGACAACTCGTTTGCCTTTAACCCAGACGATATTCGTCGCGCTAACTTGCACGCCATGATTCAAGCCAGCCAACACCGTAAGCCATCTGAGCATTACGACGTGGTGGTGAAATACTTACAAGCAGGCACCTTGAATGCAGATGCCCTAAATAACTGGCAAAACCTAGGCATGCAAGGCATTGCCGATGTGTGTGCTCGTTTGAAGGATCATCAAGTGTCATTACAGGCCTGCCTTGCGTCCATGCCAAGCGAAGTGTATTTGGCGTTTGCGCAATGTTTAGAGCATCACTCGGTACCTTTTGAACTGGGCCAAGTGGCCATGCGCCGCTTACAAACACACGCCACTCAAGACAACGCCAACACAGATGTAGAAGCGTCATTGCGCATCTTAGGCGCCTGCATTAGTGATGAACTGCGCATTCAAGCGTGGCAATTATGGCTCGACAGTGCCTATGGCACAGATACCGCATGCATTTTAGCCTTTGCCACTCGCAACTATGATGACCTTGCCTTCATGCCTGAACGCATCACGGACTTTTTAGTGAAGCTGGCGCAGCTAAATGGCGAAGAGCATTTCACAGGGTTTATAAAGATCACCAGCGATCTTTTGTATTTACCCGGCATTCGCAATCTATTACTCAATGCTTTGCGCAATGAAGATCGCCCTGAGATTTTAAGCCGTGCCATGCAGGCCCTGTTGAGCAGCAAACAGCAATGATGTGTCCATGCCAAATGCAGCAAGCCCAGCCGAAAGCGTATGCGGATTGCTGCCAGCCATTTCATCAAGGGCAATTGCCACCCACGCCAGAGCAACTCATGCGCTCGCGCTTTAGTGGTTATGTGTTGGGGTTAACGCAATATATTCATGACACCTGGCATGCCTCCACACGCCCTGACAATTTGCAACTCAGCGCCGATGACCAATGGCTAAAGCTCGACATTGTAAAAGCCGAGCACACGCAAGTGCATTTCCGTGCTTATTTCAAAGACGGCCCAGATTTCTGTGTACTGGAAGAAATCAGTGATTTTGAGATAGAAGATGAACGCTGGGTATATGTATCAGGCCAGACCAAAACTCATACTATAGTTTTAGGACGGAACGATGTATGTTTATGCGGCAGCGGTAAAAAATTCAAAAAATGCTGCGCAGCTAACAAAACCTAAGCCATGGCATTGTGTAGATAAAACAAAATCGTATACTGCGGCTCAAAAAAATTGAAACGGATTTTCAATGAGCCAAACAGCCCTCACCCCAAAACAAATCGCGTTAATCCTCATTCCTTTTATTACCTTACTGATTGGGTATTTCTGGCTGACCAGCAAAGCCAACGAAGGAGCACTGCCTTTAATTCTCAAACCCGCAGCCAATAACACGGTTTCGTTGCCACTAAGCACAGGGCAAATATTTCAATTTAACGAACATGGCCAACTGCAACGTCAGATAGATACACGGGACCTGGGGATTAAAAACTATCACGGGGATTTGGCTTGGATAAATAACAACGAGGTGATTGTTTACGGTGGCTATAGCGGGCGCACACTGGCAGACAACCTAGTCAGCTTTACTCGCACCACACCAAACGAATCCCCCTCCAGCCAGCAAGGGCTTTGGCATTGCTACATTGAGGAAAAACAGTGTGAGCCATTCACCCATGAACTCAACACCATGAAACATACGTTTCACCTTAGCTATGATCCGGCTTACCAACACTTATACTTGGCCAACACCAATCATCACATTGTGTATCGCTTAAACCTAAAAGGGGAATTACTCAGTAAAACCCAAGACGGTGCCTTAAAATTCCCCAATCAGTTACGTATTTTTGCTAACCAGTTATGGGTGGCCAACACCAATCAGCACAAGGTGAGTTATTTTGCGTTAGGCAATGACAGCCTTGAGGCTTCTCAGGGCGAGATCACCATTGATCATTTGAGCCCTTGTCTTCAGCGACGCCATCCTATTTTTGATGTGCTATCCGAAGAGCCCCATTGTTACCCCAATTCACTGGCCTATGTGGACAAACGTATTTGGCTGGGCGTGGCTAAAAACAACATGCAAGAAGCCGAAATACAAATCTTTTCCAACACGGGCGACTTCATCGAACGCTTAGACATGTCTCAGCTTAAACATAATTTGAATTTAACCTATGAGCCGGACCCCATTAGCTTTGTACAACTGAACAACTTTGTGATGTTCAGTGACTTAAATAACCGCACCATTTATCGTTATGACTTAAGCCTAAAGACTTGGTCAGCGCTTTCTATAGACGCCCTTTCTCCTTTGTTGCAGCAAAGCTTTGAGCATAAGCAAACCTATACGTACATAAGTTATGCCGTCATGGCTATCTTTGTGCTTTGCATACTGATTGGCCTTAGCATCGGCGTTAAACAGCAAATCGCGCAAACAAAAGAGTCAACCGCGCAAGCAAACAAGATTGAACCCAGCCCAGAGACGCCAGCGGCATTACCGCAGCCACCTTCTAATCCGTTTTGGTTTGAAAAAAATAAAAAGATTCACCACCTATTACTTTTTTTGGGTGCCATCAGCGTCGTCATCATAGCCTTAGGCGCATATATTGTTACGGGCCTAAAACCAACAAAGCAGGTGGAGTTCGCATATCACGACATGTTATTCCTTGTAGCCTTCCTGAATATCATTGTGTTATTCACCTACGTGATTTACACCCAACAAAGTAAAAAACTGGGTATTGCCGGTCGCTTATTATTGGTTGAACGTAAAAAAGGTCAAACCGCCATTGCCCCACTGGAGCACAGTTTCTTGGTCAATAAACGCGGCATCTTGGTGGAAGATGTGTTTTTTCCCCTAGGCACAGATCAATTGAAATTTCTCAATAAAGAACAGTACAAGCAGTACCTAAAGCCTCGGCTCACACAATTGCAAACCATGAATGAGTGGGGCTATTTTAAATTTCGATTGGCCAACATGAATCAAGAGGCAAGCGTCACCCTACTGCTGACCATTCCGTTGTTAATTACCTTGTTTTTAATAAGCTAGTTTAACGCCGCTTTTGTGCTAACCAATGGGCCACGGCCTGCCCTGTGGGGCCTGGCCAGGCTTTTAGTTTGTGTATGGGGATGACTTTCGCAGCATCCAATTCATGATTTAAACGAATCTCGCCTTGTGCTTGCACGCTGTAAGCAATGATCAATTGGTTCTTAGCATGAAACATGTAATGCCCAATAAATTTTGGGTCATAGGCACGTAATCCCAGTTCTTCCTTGGTCTCACGAATAGCGGTTTCGACAGGTAATTCATGGGGGTCCACATATCCGGTAATGACACTGAGCATGCCCTCTGGCCAAGCCACATTATGGGCCAAGACCACGCCATCAGGGGTTTCTACGATCACAGCCACCACAGGCACAGGATTGTTAAAAAAGGCAAAGCCACATTGCGCCGCACACACTTTCACCACCTGCTCATGCATGTGTTTGCTCTGGGTCTTCGCCCCACACCCTGGGCAATAGGTGTATTCAACCGCTTTAAAGTGACTCATAAACCCTCTTTTTTCTCATGTATCCTGAGTTTTCTGACAAAGCATGGGAACCAATGACTAGCCATGCACCCTAATCCAAACATAACCTGAGTGCTGCACACATTTATCTATCTTAACGTTTATGGCAAGGTATAACGCCGAGTGACCTAATAACCCTTATTATGAAGCCTGCTTTTCGCCTCACCGTTTTACTCAGTGTTTTAATACACGTTTTGGTGTTTACCCCATGGTTGCTCTCGCCTTCCAAACCGGTTTCACAACCACCGCAAGCTAAGACTCTCACCTTTGATTTGCAGCCCGCTTACGCGCCGCAAGTGGAATTGCCTCCCGCTCCTGAGCACATGGAAGACGACATCACCAAGGCCAATCGCAGTGATGGCC
>JBFEWA010000289.1:0-4422 GCA_041546605.1 Bermanella sp. | reverse complement strand
GGGTATGCACAACGACCGTTCTCAGTTAGAGATACGTCAGTGTAATCCGCAACGCGAGTGTCAGGATCGATTACAACGTTCTCAACGATGGCGCCGAACTTGATAGCATCCCAGATAACTGGCTCGTTCTTTTGAGAAAGATCGATGGTTTTCGCGTAACAACCACCTTCGATGTTAAATACCGTGCCTTTACCCCAACCGTGCTCATCATCACCGATAAGGAAACGAGATTGGTCAGCAGATAATGTCGTTTTACCAGTACCAGATAGACCGAAGAATAAGCAGGTGTCGCCATCTTCACCCACGTTGGCAGAACAGTGCATAGGTAGCACGTCTTTTTCTGGTAGTAGGAAGTTTTGTACAGAGAACATGGCTTTTTTCATTTCGCCCGCGTAACGCATACCAGCAAGCAGCACTTTACGTTTCGCGAAGTTGATGATCACACAGCCATCAGAGTTGGTACCGTCACGCTCAGGCACACACTCAAAGCCAGCAACGTTTAGGATTTGCCACTCTTCTTTGTCAGAAGGGTTAAACGTTTCTGGACGGATAAATAGGTTACGGCCAAACAGGTTTTGCCATGCAGTTTGCGTGGTCATTTTGATTGGCAAGTAGTGTTGTGGGTCAGCGCCTACGTGCACGTTAGATACAAATTTGTCGTGCTGATCTAGGTAAGCTTCTACGCGATCCCAAAGGGCATCGAATTTATCAGCGTCGAAAGGACGGTTTACATTACCCCAGTCGATAGCGTCTGACGTGCTTGGCTCTTGCACGATGAAGCGGTCCATTGGAGAACGACCTGTACGGGCACCAGTTTCTACAACAAATGCGCCGTTGTCTTGTAGACGGCCTTCGCCGCGTTCTAGTGCTTTTTCTACCAATAAGGCAGAGGAAAGATCGGTGTAAACGGTGGTCATAATGCCCAATCCAACTAATAACGTTACCGGCTTGTGGCCAGCTAACTGAAAACATTACCGCTCAAAAAAATTGCTCTGAGCGAATGGAAAATTTTAGGTGCGCGATTATGCCAGAAAATCCAATCTAGGCGAATAGGCAGCTCAGAAAAAGACCTTTATCGACTATTTACTGTCCGATATTGACCCTCTAAGGCCAGTAACCATAAGGGGTATACAGTCTATTTATGGTGCCTATAGCTAGTATAATTTGGATTTATTATCGTTTAGATCACCGATATTAATGTAGGCCTTTACCGTTTTTGGCGCTTTCCAATGGAAACAGGCCATTCACATCGCTTTGCGTAAAGCTGTAGTGCTGGCCGCAGAACTGACAGTCTGCACGAATCTTTTGCTGCTCATCAATGATGTCTTGGCATTCGACATAACCGATCTGAGTCAGGGCCACGGATAAACGATCTTTAGAGCAGCTACAGCTGAACTGCAACGGTTGGTCGTCATACAAGCGCACCTGCTCTTCGTGGTAAAGACGGTGCAGAATATCTTGGTTATTCAGGTATAACAGCTCATCTGTGCGTATGGTTTGCGCCAGTTTGTTCAGGCGATTCCAAGCATCTTCGTCCACGTCTAGGGATTCTTGCACTTCCCCTAGCTCAGGCAATTCCTGTAAGAACAGACCCGCTGCCACACCGTTTTCGCACTGAATCCATAAGTGAGTATCTAGCTGCTCAGACTGACGGAAATACGCCTCTAAGGACTTAGTGATGCTGCCCTCTTCTATGGCCACAATACCTTGATAACGACGCCCTTGATTGGGCTCGATGGTAATGATCAACTGACCCTTGTCACCTAATAGTCGGCCATCGGTAAATTCTTTTTCTTCATCCATACGGGCAATGCCACGCAACTTACCGTCGTGGGTGGTTTCCGCCAGTAAGATGCGCACTGGGCCGTCGGTTTGTATTTGCAGGCTCAATAGGCCTTCGATTTTCACCGTGGCACTTAATAAAGCGGCCGCCACTAATAATTCACCCAGCAAGTTATTCACAGGTTCTGGGTAAGATTGACGCTGATAAATGTCCGCCAAGGTTTGTTTTAAACCCACCAGCTCGCCACGCACATGGCTGTTATCAAAGGTAAAACGTTGCAGTATGTCGTTACTGGCCATGAACTTCTCTTTCGTTGGGCCTATCGGCCGATCTATCAATTTGGTTATAGCAGCGTGTCTTCGCGAAATTTATGAATTTGGCGACGCTCTTTTTTGTTGGGTTTGTGGTCGAACAATGGGTTTGCTTGGGCAAACTTACGTCGACGATCCGCTTCGTCCATGCGCTTTTTAATGCTTTGTGCGGTTTCCTCATACAGCAACTGGGCTTCTGGGGCCCCTTTGCGTTGTTCCGAAACCTTCATCACCACCACGGTTTTTTCATCATGTCCTTGGCGAATCTGCAGAGTAGCCCCTGCGTCCACAGTGCGGCTCACCTTGCAGCGCTGGCCATCATAGAGCACCTTGCCACCTTCAATGGCGGTTTTAGCTAGGGCACGGGTTTTAAAAAAACGCGCCGCCCAAAGCCATTTATCTAAGCGCACTTTTGCGGTTTTACTGTCACTCACTCAAGAATCCTTCGCCGCCGGCATCACATCACTAAATTGGTCAATGCTGTGGAAATCGGTAATGGTGCGCTTGGGTTTTTGGCTATCCGGCTCATAGATGCACATGAGATGGCCAATACCAAAGCGTTTTGCCGATTCTAACACAGCTAGGCTGTCATCAATGAGGACTGTGCGGGCTTTATCAAAGGGCTCATCCTGAAACAGACTATGCCAAAACTGCTGATCTTCTTTGGCAAAGCCATAATCGTGGGAGCTAATAATGCGATCCACCAAGGCATCGAGGCCCGTGTGCTGCATTTTCAGATCGACACTGTCGCGGTGAGCATTGGTGACGATGACGCTGCGCTTACCCGCCAAGCGTACAGCCTCAAGAAAATCAGGCACATGGGGGCGAAATTGAATTTTGTGCGAGACATCGTGCTTCAATTGCGCAATGGGCATGGCAGTAAGCTCACTCCAATAGTCCAAGCAGTACCATTCGAGCTGACCTGTCTTTTCATTCATTTGCGCGGTCAAATGCTGTAGCGCTGCGTCCTTTTCCATACCATGAAACTCAGCGTACTTCTGTGGCAGGTGTTCTAGCCAAAAATAGTTATCGAAGTGCAAATCCAGCAAGGTGCCATCCATATCCAGCAGGACCGTGTCGATTTCATTCCAGTGGATCATTTAATTGCTACCTCTTTGGGTTCATACTTGGCCGATTGTTGTCATTATAGTGGGTTGTCCATGTCGCAGAAACCGCAAATCCTACATCGCCATATTGTCAGTCAAAGCCGTTTATTTACCGTGGAAGCGTTAGATCTGAAATTTTCTAACGGCGTTGAACGTACTTACGAGCGATTAGTGCCAGGCGGATCAGGTGCCGTGATGATGGTGCCCATTAATGAAAATGGCGAAGTACTGCTGATTCGGGAATACGGCGCAGGGGTCGAAGACTACACTCTAACCCTGCCCAAAGGGGCGGTGGATCTAGGGGAGCAAATTGAAGAGGCCGCCAATCGTGAGCTGCAAGAGGAAATTCACTTTGGCGCTAAAACCTTCCACTACTTAAAAAAGCTCAGTCTAAGCCCCAGCTACATGAAAAGTGGCATTGATGTGTTTATTGCACTAGACCTATACGAAGCTAGCTTACCCGGGGATGAACCAGAACCATTAGAAGTTGTCCCATGGCCAATCAAAGACATAGATGCTCTGGTACAAAGAGACGATGTCACCGAAGGACGCGCCATTGCCGCGTTATATATGGCAAAGGCTTGGTTTGAGCAACATTCGTAGCATCGGCTTAAACCAGAATAAGATAAGGGGATATCATGCAACCAAATTACGCAGCAGTCATTGAATTAGCCAGAACAGCCGGCGCCGCCATCCTAGACATTTACAACCGCAGTGAATATACCGTGGTGGAAAAAGCCGACGACAGTCCATTGACCGAAGCGGACCTAGCGGCCCATCACATCATCGCCGCCGGTTTACCCCAGATTTTAGACGTGCCTGTCATCAGCGAAGAAGCGGACACCCCAGAACAAGAACAGCGTTCCCAGTGGAACCAGTTTTGGTTGGTGGACCCTCTGGATGGCACCAAAGAATTCATCGACCGCCACGGGGAATTCACCGTGAACATTGCCTTGATTCAAGAAGGGCAACCTGTATTCGGCTTGATTTACGCACCGGTAACCGACGAATGCTTTTACGGCGGTGAAGGCAAAGCGTTTTGCAAAGTGGGCAGCGAACCGGCTATCCCACTAAAAGCCAGTAACCCTAACATTCAAATTGGCGAGTTTGATCGCATTCGCGTGCTTGGCAGCAAACGCCACGGCACTGAAAAATTACAACGCCTATGCGAAAAGCTAGAACAGAAAGTGGCATCCGTTGAATTAATATCCGTGGGCAGTGC
>JBFEWA010000230.1:0-5570 GCA_041546605.1 Bermanella sp. | reverse complement strand
TATTATTTAGGGCGTTTTTTTCAACCGCACCTGCCACACATTTGGCCATTTAAGCAGCATCCCCACTGGATTGAATCCGGAACCCACTTTTTTCAGCGCCACGGCGGAAAAAGCATTTTCTTCGGACGCTTTATTGGCCCCATTCGCCCCTTTATTCCTATGGTGGCAGGCATGATGGGCATGCAGCAAAAACCGTTTTTTATCCTGAACTTTGCATCGGCTGTGTTATGGGGAATGCTATATTTACTACCGGCTTACTATTTAGGAGAAAGCATTGATCTGGCAGGCCTATTCAGTTGGCAAGGCATTACGATACTCAGCGTGATCAGCCTCATTGCCCTTTACATTAGTTATCGGCTGAAACATAAGTCCAAACAAGAAAGCTAAACGAAAAAAAGGCCATGATTCCTTCATGACCTTTTTACCTAGGGCGCACTTTTTAGTGACTGTCTTTATCTTAGCTAAGCCTGTAGCCAGCATTAGATTAACTGGCTTTAAGCATTCACAATAACCTAGCTTAAGGATTATAACTTAAGGTCAAAAACTGGCGGCTTACGTTGTTGGCACTATCGTAAGCGGCTACTTGTAATTGATTTTCTCCACGACTTAAGCGTACCGCCACGGTGAAATGGGTGGTGTAGTCAAAGTGGCCCGGAAAGATATCCCCATCCGCATTCACCACCTGAATTTTCTTCACCCCCATACCTAGATCCAATGCCATCCCTCGAATGGCCACAATGCGCTCATTCACGGTTTCGGGCATTTCGATGAGCTCTAAAACTGGGCCTTCTTTATCAGGAAAGCTGTTTTTGTTGTTAGGATTGGTGCCGGCTAGTCGCTCTTCTTCATTACTAAAGCCATCCCCGTCGCTGTCGTCATCCTGGCTGTCCCCTAGGCCATCTCCATCCACATCGGCACTTTCTTGGGCATTGCGCGGAAACGGGTCTTGCCAGTTATTCACGCCATCACCGTCCATGTCCAAATCGTAACTATCCGGAATACCATCCCCATCGAGATCGGCAGGCTTGCTCTTGGCATCTTTGGGATCGGTTTTTAACAGGCGTTCGTAACGGTCAGCAATGCCATCACCGTCGCTGTCGATATCTTTTGCTTGAGAATAAGAACTGATAAGTCCTAGTGCGCCAAAACACACCAGAAATAAGGCGAATTTACCCATGAGCATGTACTTTTTTAATTATTATTTGCCCCAGTCTAACCACAGACGAGGCCGTTGTCATCAAGAGCTCACGTTGCTCACATTGTTTGACTGGGTAGAGACTTGGTTGGATTGCAATCGAGCCAGCTCCAATTTACGGCTGGTGATGCATTCTTTATAGGCGTGACGGATACGCTCTTGGGTTTCCCCGGGCTGACCTTCCATACTCTGTAACCACTGCTCAAACAGCCAGATTTCACGTTCCAGTTTATGGATATGCTCATTGTTATTATTGTTATTCATAAGCAATTCTTAGTTGTACTTCCTAATTAGGCTGCATTGTATGGCCAGCTGAAGATTTATCAACTGGCCTTGGCCTCCTTGGCCAAACTGCACTTATCTGATGGTGCGTTACTGCCCTGGCGCGGGTAAATTACGCGAGCAAGGAATGCCGCGATTTTTACCATCCACCAGCACCCCTGCGGTAGCCTTGCCAGACTCATTCTTTTGCGGGCGAATTAACAAGTAACCATCCACACAAAACGCTTCTTTATTAGAGGCTTTTGGCGACACCTCAACATGACTGTTTATGGCAACGGATAATAACTTAAACGTATCAATCACATTTTTATCCGCAGGGCTTGAATGCTTAATATAACCATTGGTATCGAGCATAACCACAGATACCACCATAGCCGCGATGGCACTGACAATGGCCACTTTAATATCACGTTCGGTTAACTTCATAACCACTCCTACTGCTTTATATCTTCTAATTAAATTGTGTCGAATCTGAGTATGATTGATGACGATTTGACGAAACTTATTCGCCCCATAAGGGCAACATGTTCTGCTCAATACCCAAATGGTTCAGCATGCGCGCCACCATAAAATCCACCAAGTCCTCGATGGATTTAGGCTCATGATAAAAACCCGGGCTTGCCGGCATAATGGTCACACCCATATTGGCAAGCTTGAGCATGTTCTCTAGGTGTATCGGGCTAAACGGTGTTTCTCTTGGCACCAATATCAAAGTGCGCTTTTCTTTAATGGCCACATCCGCAGCCCGTTCAATCAAATTATTACTGGCACCTGTGGCGATGGCACTTAGGGTACCCGTGGAACACGGGCACACAATCATAGGCCCTTTGCGTCCAGAACCACTGGCCACGGGCGCAAACCACTGCTCCCGCCCAAACACCTGTATCTGCCCTTCTTCAGCGTTAAACTGCGCGGTTAAATGGGCCTGCATTTTCTCTGGTGTACCAGGTAGCTTCAGCGTGGTTTCCGTGGCAAACACCACTTGCGCCGCCTTGCTCACCATCACATACACAGGGCGTTTCGCGTCGATCAAACATTGCAATAACCGCAGAGCATAAGGTGCACCCGAAGCGCCGGTAATGGCCACGGTAATGGGTGCAAACTGTTCATACTCAAACGCCATAATGATCCTTTAGAGCCTGTGCTAACTGCTGGTGAATGCCGGCAAAACCGCCGTTACTCATCAACACAATAGCATCTCCGGATTTAGCATGTTCAACAAGGTGGGCGATTATAGCGCCTACCTCATCCATTAACAGTGCTGATTGGCCTAATTGCTGACAACCATCAATAACTGGCTGCATATCCCAATCTAAACCCTTAGGTTGAAACCAAATGCTGTCATGGGCATTTTGTACCGATGCCGGTAACGCTTGCTTGTGCACACCCATGCGCATGGTGTTTGAACGCGGTTCAATCACCGCCCAAATGCGCTGAAAACGCCCACTATTTTTCACCCCAGCAAGGGTACTTTCGATGGCGGTTGGGTGATGGGCAAAATCATCGTATACCTCGATGCCATTGACTGTGCACACCAATTCCATACGGCGCTTAACCCCTTCAAATCGATTAAGCGCGGCAATGGCGTCTTTGGGTAATATCCCCACATGATACGCCGCAGCAATGCACACCAAGGCATTCTTTACATTATGTATGCCGGTTTGATTCCAGTTCACTTCACCCACCACCACATCTTTTTGCAGCACTTTAAAATGGGAACCGGATGGATCAATGAGCTCATATTGCCAATCCACACCAATCTGCACTTGTGGCGTCCAGCAACCTTTTTCTAACGTGGCTTGAATGTGCTCTTCATCGGCTGGGAAGATAATCTGACCATCCCCTGGAATGGTGCGCACCAAATGATGGAACTGAGTCTTAATGGCTTCGATGTCATTAAAAATATCTGCGTGATCAAATTCCAAGTTATTCAAAATCACGGTGCGCCCGTGATAGTGAACAAACTTAGAACGCTTATCAAAAAACGCACTGTCGTATTCATCTGCTTCTACCACGAAGAAATCGCTTTTACCCATACGCGCTGACACGCCAAAATTCTTCGGTACCCCACCAATTAAGAAACCCGGCTCGAATCCACAGTCTTCTAATACCCAAGTCAGCATACTGGTCGTGGTGGTTTTGCCATGAGTACCCGCCACCGCCATGACCCATTTATCGTTTAGAATGTGATCCGCCAAATAGGCAGGGCCAGAGGTGTAAGGAATTTGCTGATTTAAAACATATTCAACCGCCACATTGCCACGACTCATGGCGTTACCAATTACCACTAGATCCGGCTTGGGTTGTAAGTGGGCTTCCTCAAAACCCTGCATGATTTCGATACCCGCTTGCTCCAGCTGGGTACTCATAGGCGGGTAAACATTTTGATCGGAGCCCGTGACACGATGGCCTTGCGCCACAGCCAGTTGCGCCAAAGAACCCATAAAGGTGCCACAAATACCAAGAATATGAATATGCATAATGTCGAGATTGAACCTTATTTTTGTTGGCTCTATTTAAAACTAAAGGCTAGTGAATTCATAGCCACTTAAAGATACCCAGCGAAGCAGAGCAGAACGGAGCATTTGTACCAAATAATCCAAGATTTTCCATAAATTGCCCTAAAATCGTGACACAACCCCATTAATTAGTCACTTTACCTGCCCTTTTTTAGCGCTTTTACATATATGTGCTACACCTTATGTATGGCCCCAGCCTCACTCAATGGCTGATCATGTTTATCAATAAGAAAGGATGAATTATGGCGATGAAACCAATTGCCTGCGCAGCAATCCCCTTGTTAATGGCAGCTTTGCCAACGCAAGCGGTGACGTTGGAGCAGCTCAACAAGCAAGTTCAAAAGATGAACCAGCGAATGGCGGAACAAGACAATAAATTCCGCATTAATGGTTTTGCCAGTTTTGGTATGGCGATTTCGGATGAAGAAATGGCCTACAACGGCGTCAATGATGAAGTCAGCTTTAATCGCTTTAGTAAAATGGGCGTGCAAATGACATTTAACTTGGATGACAACAACAGCGTGGTCACCCAATTAGTCAGCCGTGGTGAAAACCAATGGAACACTACTGCCGAATGGGCGTACTTTAAACATCAATTTAATCATAATTTCTCCAGCAAAATAGGTCGTATTCGTTTACCTGCGTACCTGCTATCTGAGTTTTTAGACGTAGGCTATGCCGTACCTTGGGCACAAATGCCTGCTGAAACTTATTCATCGCTTGATCCATTTTCTAATATGGATGGCTTTGATTTGACCTATTCCACAGACGTAGGCGACAACACTGCCACGATACAGTTTGCCTATGGTCGTTCTGCCGATGAAGAGTACGACCTAAAAGACATCATGGCTCTTAGCGCCGTCTTCCAAGCGGAAACTTGGTCGGCCCGTGCAGCTTATGCCACATCGTCTTTGACGGTAGTAAATTCCACAATACAAAGTGCAATTGGACTATACGGTGAAGATACTGAAAATATTACCGGCACCTTCACCAGTCTAGGTTTTACCTATGACCCGGGTAGCATTTACTTCACCACCGAATACACCAAACTTGAAGTGGATGGCGTTATAGTAGATGCCGATGCTCTTTATGCATCTGTAGGCTATCGCATGGGACGCCTCATGCCTGTCTTCACTTATGCTATGACAGAATCACAGGATGACGATGAACGTGAAGCCACTCAATTAACAGCGGCGAATCAAACCGCTCTAGGCGGTGGTTCAGCGGCTGTCGCAGCAGGTTTATTTGGACTTCAAGCGGCTAACAACCGCAATACTCAGCGTATAGGCCTTGGCCTACGCTATGACATAGCATCTGGTACCGCACTAAAAGTGCAATACGATATTATTGAAGTAGATGATGCTTCTGGCTTGTTTGACGACACAGCATGGGCAACAAACGCCGCGCCTCCAGTCGCAGCAAACCCAGACGGTACCAACATCCTAACCATTTCCATTGACACAGTATTTTAAGGGAGGAGACGATTATGAAACAGTTATCATTTAAATTGTTAGCGGCTCTAACCTTAGCCGGTTTTGTGGCCATCGCTCAAGCAGGCCCTGTGGTCGTGGTTG
>JBFEWA010000146.1:0-7333 GCA_041546605.1 Bermanella sp. | reverse complement strand
CCGCCAGCATTGCCCATGAAATTCGCAATCCGTTAAATGCCATCAGTCATGCTTCGCAATTACTGGCTGAAAATGAAGAGCTTAATCCTGCGGACAAACGTTTAACCGACATTATTTTCAACCACTGTACGCGCATGGAAAACATCATTCAAAACGTCATGCAGATTAGCAAACGCCACCATTCACACATGCAATGGATTCAATTGAACCATTGGTTACAACGGGTTTGCCAAGAATTAAGTGAGCAGCTCGACTGTGCGATACA
The DNA here is from genome assembly GCA_041546605.1 of Bermanella sp. Lineage (GTDB taxonomy): Bacteria > Pseudomonadota > Gammaproteobacteria > Pseudomonadales > Oceanobacteraceae > Bermanella. The sequence goes on along the minus strand of JBFEWA010000146.1, from coordinate 7,068 downwards.
AATCAAAGGCGAAAAGTTGGATGTGCGTTTTGATCCCACACAGTTACAACAAGTTCTGTGGAATCTCACACAAAATGCTAAGCGTTATGGCCATGCAGATAATCAACAAGGGGTCGTGATCGAGTTGTTATTGCAAAATGGTCGCCCGTGTTTACGTTTTCGTGATTTTGGCCCAGGCATTCCACCACAAGAACTGGCCTATATATTTGAGCCGTTTCACTCCACTTCTGCCGATGGCTCCGGCTTAGGACTGTATTTAATCAAAGAGCTTTGTGAGGCGAATCATGCTGAAATCCGCTATGATGAGAGCCATCAACCTGGGGCACAATTTGACATTTTATTTGCCTACGACTTTATCAAGGATAAGGACGCGCCATGAGCCACATCCTCATCGTGGATGATGAACCCGATATTTTAGAACTGCTCTCTATGACCGTTGAACGCATGGGCTTTCATGGTTATACCGCCTGTTCCATCTCCGATGCCAAGCATCAACTGACACAGCAAAGCTTCGACTTATGCCTTACCGACATGCGTCTGCCTGATGGTTCTGGTTTGGATTTGGTCACTCATATACAAAATGAATACACAGATACGCCGGTGATCGTGATCACCGCCTATGGCAGCGTCGATGTGGCCATTGAAGCGATGAAACAAGGGGCTTTTGATTTTCTCGCCAAACCCATTGAGCTTGAGAAACTCAAATCCGTGATTAAAACCGCACTCAATCTCACCCCCATTGCATCTGCGCCAATCAACACAGATGAGCTACCCAATATCATTGGTCAATCCAGTGCCATTAGCACGTTAAAAAGTCAAATTAAAAAAGTATCTCGCAGCCATGCGCCTGTTTTTATTCATGGTGAATCCGGCTCAGGCAAAGAATTAGTGGCTCGCGCCATCCACCAGCTAGGCCCACGATCAGACAATCCGTTTGTGGCTGTCAACTGCGGAGCCATTCCCTCTGAGCTGATGGAGAGTGAATTCTTTGGCCATAAAAAAGGCGCCTTCACTGGCGCAACGCAAAGCAAAGATGGCTTTTTTCAGGCCGCCAATGGTGGCACTTTATTTTTAGATGAAGTGGCGGATTTGCCTTTAAGCATGCAAGTAAAGTTATTACGCGCCATTCAAGAAAGCGTAATTCGACCTGTGGGCAGTGAAACTGAAGAAAAAGTCGATGTGCGCATTCTATCAGCCAGCCATAAAAATCTGCAGCAGGAAGTGGCTCAGCAAAATTTCCGCGAAGACCTGTTTTACCGCTTAGATGTGATTAACTTGCAAGTGCCCCCTTTGCGGGAGCGACAAGACGATATCCCTTTATTGTGCGAACACATCATTCAGCGCTTAATTCGCTCTTTAGATTACCCTGCCACCGCATTGAGCGCGGATGCACTCTCAACACTACAGAGCTACAGCTTCCCGGGTAATATTCGTGAACTTGAGAATATTCTACAACGCGCCATCACCCTGTCTGATGGCAACACCATTGAAGCAAAAGATTTAGCATTAAAGCCGCAGGTATCGCTTGAATCCACATCCCAAGCAATACCAACATTACAACCTGGACAATCATTGGAAGAATACCTAGAAAATATTGAACGCAATATTCTCAAGGAAACACTAGAACAATGTCGCTGGAACAAAACGGCCGCCGCAGAGCAACTGGGCATGAGTTTCCGCTCCATGCGTTACCGCTTAAAGAAACTCAATATTGAATAAAAATTATACTTTTTTCTAAGTGCCTTTCTTTATTCTCCCCTTAGACTAAAGCCTCTACTCAAGACGAATAACACGGAGGTTTTTCGGTGAGGGGTTTTACACTAATTGAACTCATGGTAGCACTGGTCATTTTGGGCGCGTTTTTAGCTTTAGGCATTCCAGCTATGAACCAACTACATGAGCGCTACGACAGTCGTGCCGCGTATTTCCGCCTGCAGCAAGTCTTAACCAACGCACGGATCAAATCCCTCGAAGAGGTGACTGAACTTACTGTTTGCCCTATGTCCGAGAAGACATGTTCAAGCAACTGGGACGATCCCATTCACGTATTTGAAGACACTAATCTAAATCAAACTCTGGATGACAACGAGAAATTGTACTTTGTAGCCCACATAGACTCACGCTTTGGCTACTGGCAAAAAACCAAGGCTAATCAAAACTATGTGCGTTTCAATGAATTAGGCCATGCCTTTTCATCTGCCAGTACCTTTTTATATTGCCCTTTTTCTGATCGTGACAGCCTCGCCAAGAGCATTGTTATCAACTTTCAAGGCCGCATCCGTACTGGGCATTATTTGAACAGTCGTGGGGTACCCTATGCTGCTTTCAACAACATTAACTGCCAATAAAAAGTAATATGTGATGCATTGCACAACATAAAATAGCCAGATAACCATTAATTCTTGAAAAACCACCGCTAGTCCGATTTCATTAGAGCCTTCTCTCTAGTCGCGCTCTAATACACCCTATGAAAAAGCAAATTGGTATGACCTTAATTGAACTCATGGTGGCGATTACACTTCTAGTCATTCTAGTAAGCGTTGCCGTGCCATCAATGAAATCATTTCTTGATAACAAGAATCTAAGTGTGGTCGGCCCTATTTTTGAAAAATCCATGCAACTTGCAAGAAGCGAAACAATACAGCGCAGCCGTGTTATTAGAGTGTCACCCACAACAGGCACAAGTGACTGGTCCCAAGGGTGGCGAATTGAAGCGGTAAACGGCCCAAACCCAGCGGATTTAGAACTTATTCGCGTTTTTGATGCTCTGCCTGGTAACCCAATATTTACAAGCGATACCTTCAATGGCGCAACATTATTAGAATTTCTTCCAAATGGACAGGCTTCGACATTAGGCAGCTTTACTTTGCGCTTTGCAGATTGCAGTGGAGGCAAGACATTTAACTACGATTTGCTGGTATCAGGTGTTCTCAAACGGAGTGTCTCTTCATGTCCTTAAAGTCTAAACAATCAGGCATAGCCATGGTAGAAGTCATGGTTACCGTGGCGATTATCACCATAGGCGTATCAGGCATGGGGATGCTATTGATCCGCGCTATTCAAGGCACTCAAGATAGCTCTCAACACTCTCAAGCCATGTGGATTGTGCAGGATTTCATTGGCCGTATGCGTGCCAACCCCGAAGGTGCTCGCGCCAGCGATTATGTACTGGACCCAGCCGACATTGACTGTAATACCCCCCCTAATGTTCAGTGTGCCGCCACACCAGCAGGCAATGCAGTAAATTGTGATGCCAGCTTGGCACAAATGGCCACATACGATAAATGGATAACCACTTGCGGTATTAGTGATACGATTTATGACAGCCCTTCTGATTTTGTCACAGACCCTCAATTAACATCGGAATGCACACAACTAAGCGCTCGCGCCAGCAGTTACAACTTTCAGCCAGATTGCATTCAATACAGAGTTACGCTCAATTGGCAATCCAAGCACACGCAAGGCGCTGTAAATGAAGATGATCGAACAAACATCAATGAATATTCCATGATTGTGGAGTTTAATTAATGAACAGACAATCAGGCTTTACCTTAATTGAACTGATGATCGCAGGGTTTATTGGCATCTTCATTTTGACGGGACTAATGAATCTATTCATTACCACCAATAAAAGTGTGACGCTATCGGATTCGCTGTCGCAAAACCAAGAGACCGGAAGGTTTGCAATGGACTACATGACCAAGTTCATTAGAACCGCTGGCTATACTGAAGATTTCACTCAAACAACCTATCCTATTTTTATTGCCAATAACGCGGTTGTTAATCCAATTACATGTAGTGGAAATCAAGCTCTGGCTTGCTCCGCGAATAATCCAGCAGGTATCCGTGGAGATCGTCTATCCATACCTTTTGTCGTAGGTGATATGAATAATGACGTTATGAGATCTTGCACAGGGACACTGGTAGGAGGGCCTGCAAATGGCCAGCAAAATCTAGTTAATGTATTTTGGGTAAGCGATGAGGCTGAGACTATCCGAGAATTAAGGTGCCGAACGTTTGATAGAACAAATAATGATTGGCTCGATAACCCTGTTAGTATCATTAATAACGTTGAACGTTTTGAGTTTCAAATAGGTGTGGCCGCATCGGAAGATGATAAGTATGCATCTCGTTATATTAATTTAGATACACTAGTAGCTGACCCAAATACCACCCTCAATCATGTTCGCAGTATCCGTATTGCCATATTGTCAACAAGCCAAGATAGCGACGATGTAAACAAAGTACAAAGTACAATCAAAGAACGAAAATATGTTTTATTAGATGCGCCTGAAATCACCTTTGAGGATAGCAATCTGCGTAATATTTTCATCAATACAGTGGAATTACCCAACATGATTGAGCCTGCGGCCCTTTAAGGAGAAAACAATGAAAACTCAAAAAGGATCATCACTCATTGTTGCATTAGTCATGCTAACCATTATTACAGTGGTTGCCGTTTACTCATTAGAAGGCAGTAACATACAAAGTAAAATGGTATCCAATAGCTTATTCAGCACCTTAACTTATCAAGAGTGCCGGAACGAGCAAGAGGCACAAATACGCAAATACAATACAAATAATGGTGCTGATACCAAGGAGTTATTAGACTTGCAGTTGTTAGCGTCAGTCACCGATCCAAATACTGGCTTAGAAATTGGTAAAGCTTTTTCAGAGGCAAGCACCATCACTGAGCAAAGCGCTATCAATCCTCCTAAGTCTAACATCGATATCACTTGGCGTTATCAAGGCGTTGCCCCAGCAAGTCGTGGCGGCTTTGATTTAAGTGTGGATAGTCCATCTAAGGCTCTAGTTTTTGAAAATGATTGTTTGGCTCAATATCGCTTTTCCGACAATAGCCAAACCCTTGGTGCTGTGGTTGAGACACTCACAATCAGCGGAAAGACCAATTAATTTGGAAGGCCAACATGAAATTAATTTTAAGTTTATTACTACTAACAATTGCTAACTTATCTTTCAGTGAGCTAATCATTCTCGAAGAAGCCGTAGAAACTCACGGAATCAGAGTAGAGTACTCATCCGTGAGTAAACGCGGTTTTATCTACCCTAATCGTTGTGACCTATGTGACCGAAAAGTGTATGAATTCAATGGCCCGATTGCCGTGACTCGAGAAGGCACACCCATTAGCTTTGAAACTTTCTTAGTTGACTATCCAAATGCGTCGTATCCAACACTATTACTTGACCCTAAGAGCTTTAATGTTCTTCGCGTCGTTTATTAATTTAGGAGGTTATAAATGAAATTTTTATTCCTTGTTGCCTCTGCTTTATTTGCATTAGCAACATATGCAGATGACACCGAAATATATGGTGCAGAAGGGATCGACAGTGGTAATCGCGTCAATCCAAATATCATGTTCATAATGGATACCTCTGGTAGTATGAGCGGGACGGTAAAAAGCACGCCAGTGTATGATCCATTATTTCTCTATGTAGGCGACTTCTTGGTTACTCATGTTTACCATAGCCTCACTTCAACTATTAACGAAGGTCATGTAAAAACCGCGCTAGAAACAAGTGAATCAGATAACTGTTCTGACGTAGTGGCCACCTTAAATACACAAGGTAAGATTCAAGAGAAGTTCCAACAAAAACGAGATGGTAAATGGAATAGAACACTTCAAGATGGCAACAATAGTGCTATTCGATGCGAAGTGGGTAATAACTCTTGGCTATACACCGGTAATTACATGAACTGGTATACAAACTATGCCAATGCAAAAGATTCAAATCGCCTAGAGACCGTAACGGATGTTTTACGATCCCTCACCTTAACAGTTAAAGATGTGAACTTCGGTTTAATGCGTTTCGACAATAAAAGTTCGGGCGGCTATATAGATGTGCCAGTGGATGATATTGATACAACAGGCCCTTTAATTCGAACCAAAATTGCAGGCTATACTGCTAACGGCGGTACACCTTTAACCGAGGTAATGCATGAAGCGGCACTCTATTATCGAGGTGAAACCCCCAAATACGGTAACGATACCGATCCAGACGAAAGTGTTGGCACATCGAAGGTGAACAACAGTGCTAATGCTGCTTACAAATCTCCCATTGAAGCCTCATGCCAAAAGAACCACATTATTCTGTTAACCGATGGCCAACCCAGTTCTGATGGTGAATCAAACGCATATATTAGAGACTTAATTAAAGATATGTACTTGCCTACAGGCCTGAGCAAAGAGTGTTCTGGCTCTGGTGATTGCTTAGATGAATACGCATATTGGCTAAAAAATACCGACCATTCAACCACATACAATGGCATTCAAGATATTGTGACTTACACCATTGGTGGTTTTAACCTAACCACTGGTGTGGACTTATTAAGACGAGCAGCAAACTTTGGCGGCGGTGAATATTATGCAGCGGATAATGCTACAGGATTAATTAAAGCCGTTGACTCTATTATTTTAAAAATACTGGCACAAGATACAACCTTCACGGCACCAGCGGTTTCTGTAAACGCATTTAACGCCTCAGAACATAGGGATGAGCTTTATTACGCCCTATTTAGACCGTCGGATACCGCCAAATGGTTTGGTAATCTTAAGAAATATAAAATTGCTTCAGACGGCTTTGTTAGAGATGTTAACTCTAACCTTGCTGTTGACTTAACCACAGGCTTCTTCGCTGCCGGTTCAAAAGATTACTGGAATGCCACCGATATTGCAGACGGGCCCGATGTAACTCAAGGCGGCATGGCCAACTTAGTTGAACCTAGTGGTCGTCGTATTTATTCTGAAAACGGAAGCAATAACTTAGTCTCGTTCAGAAATGCAACTTCTAACACCCTTCTGGAAATGACGTCTGCCAGTACGGCTGAAATTGAAAAATTAAAATCATGGGTAGAAGGCCGCGACGTAAATGACCTTGATGGTGATTCAAGTTACACAGATAGTCGTCGACAAATCGGTGACCCTCTACATAGTGAGCCCATCGTAATTACTTATGGCGGTACAGACGATAACCCTGATAGTACGATCTACTTCGGTACTAACGAAGGTTTTGTTCATGGCGTAAGCACAAGAACAGGTGCAGAAGTAT
>JBFEWA010000249.1:0-5044 GCA_041546605.1 Bermanella sp. | reverse complement strand
TGGGTTGAGGGTTCAACTGCCGCTTGCACAACGCCAGACGTTTCATGATCCGTAGCTTGGCTGGACTCTTGATTAGGCTCTTGTTTCGATGCTGGCTTGAATGCTGGTTCATCTTCTAACACAGTGAATACTGGGTCTGCCTCTGACTTAGCAGGCTCAACCTTAGAATCAGTAGATGGATTAGTAGAGGCTTTAGAAGCAATAACAGGGTCACTGGCCTCTGCCAACGCCTGTTGCAGTAGCTCATCTTTGATTTCTAGATCATCAAACACAGGAAGATCGTCATTAGATAAAGCATCTAACTCATCGTAATTGTCTAATGTTTGGTCCAATTGGTTTGCGCGTGCAGCGCGTACCTTTTTAATGCCATCCCAAATAATAAATCCGATGACGATTAAACCAACCACTAGGATAAAACTGTGTAAACTGATATCCATGTGTCTAATTTCTGTTCATTGTGTATTTGTAATTTTAATGTTCGGTTAATTCAACCGCTTCTTCCATGTTCACCGAAACGATACGCGATACGCCCGGTTCATGCATGGTCACACCCATAAGTTGTTTTGCCATTTCCATGGCAATCTTATTATGGGAAATATAAATAAATTGTACTTGCTCACTCATGGCTTCAACCAAGCGCGCATAACGACCCACGTTGGCATCATCCAATGGCGCATCCACCTCATCCAGCATACAGAATGGTGCAGGCTTCAAGCGGAAAATCGAGAACACCAGGGCAATGGCCGTCAGTGCTTTTTCACCACCGGATAGCAAGTGAATGGTGCTGTTCTTCTTACCCGGTGGGCGGGCCATGATGGCAACACCAGTATCTAGTAAGTCATCGCCGGTTAACTCTAAATAAGCGTGACCACCACCAAATACTTTCGGGAATAGCTCTTTCAAACCAGCATTCACTTTATCGAAGGTTTCTTTAAAGCGTGTGCGGGTTTCCTTATCAATCTTACGAATGGCATTTTCTAGGGTTTCTAGCGCCTTCACTAGATCGGCATTTTGCTTATCTAGATACTCTTTACGCTCAGACTGAGTTTTGTATTCTTCAATGGCCGCTAAGTTGATGGCACCTAAACGAGTAATACGCTGTTGAATTTGTTCCAACTGTAATTGACACGCTTCGATGCTGGCGTCATCGGCCAGTTGCTCAAGAATTTCTTGTAGCTCCACTTCATACTCGGCCAACTGCTCTTCAATACCACCACGGCGTGTGTGAATGGTTTGATATTGCATTCGGCTTTGTTCTAACTGAGAGCGAACACCTTGTGCTTGTTGTTCTAACTGCTGACGTTTTTGTTCAACTTCGCGAATATCATTTTCAATCAATTCTTTTTTGCTACGCGACGCTTTCATGAGTTCTTCAACGTCTAAACGCTGCTGCATCATTTCTTCATATTGCGCTTTCAATTCTTCAACCGGGCTATCCCCTTGGTCTTGTTGTTGAAGTAATTGTTGCTCACGTTCTAACAGCTTTTGCTTATCTTGTTCATGACGACTAATGGCATCCATCAAGCTTTGACGCTGATGCTGCAAGGTTTGCACTTTCAATTGCTGCTGATGGGCATGATCTTTTTGTTGACGAGCCTGCTGACGAATTTGATCAAGATGCTCACGACACGCATCACGACGCTCAAGTAATTGTTCACGCTCTTGGGTGTAGTGCTCCATATCTTGCAGCGCGGTTTGCCACTGCAAGCGAGATTCTTCTAAATGCTCTTGCTCAAGTTCTTTCGCTTCTTTTTGCTCAGTGATTTCACCTAACAATTGATTGCGACGACCAACTTGTTGCTCAAGTCGCACTTTTTCAGCATGAATCGTAGACTTGTGGTCACTTAATTGTTGCGCCGCATGGTTCACTTCACGCTGAGCATTGTCACGTTGCTGCTCTAAGGTGTTGATGCGTAATGAAGTAGATTCTAATTCCGCATCCAACTCTTCAACCAATGCATCCAAGTCGTCTTCTTTAATAGCTAATTCTTCAAGCTCTTGCTTGCGCGCCAAGACACCAGATTGGTCATCACCAGAGCGCTTAATGCGAATCCAGTTGGCACCTAGCCAAATACCATCAGGCGTAATAACGGTTTGGTTGCCTTGCAACTGAGTGCGTTTGGCTAATGCATCCGCCAGATCATTCGCACATAAAACATCGTTTAACCAAGGTACATTGGCACCTGTGACTTTTTGTCCCAAACTATTGGCATGTGCAGTGGCACTGCCGGCATTTTCAACCAAAGTCATTTGCCCTTGGTTAAGCTGTAATAAGCGTTCGGCGTATTGATCAATAGAAGGTACGACAACTGCTTGTAGCTGTTCCGCCAATACGGTTTCAACCGCTTGCTCCCAGCCGGATTCCACATTCAGGCTGTCGGCTAAGCGCTGATTGTTGTGCAATTGCTGACTTTGCAACCAACGACCGGATTCACCATCGGTTCCAAGAGCCGCTTGTTGCAAGGCTTCTAATGAGGCTTTACGCCCCATAACAGATTGCAATTGACTACGGGATTCGTTTAATTGCTGCGCAACTTGTTGCTGCTTTTCGCGAGCGTTTTCAACTTGCTGTTGGTATTGCGCCGCGTCTTGCTGTTGTTGCTCGAACTGTAATTCTTTTTCACTCAGTTGCTCATCTAACATGGCCAAGTGTTCTTCGGCTTCTTCACCGATTTGCAGGGACTCTAATTCACGCTGTAAGCGTTCAATGCGCTGCTGAATACGAGTGATGTTTTGCTCAAAGTTTTGAATTTGGGTTTTGCTGACTTCTGCCATGCGCTGCGGTTCAGCGCTTTTCTCATTAAAGCTATCCCAGTCATGTTGCCAATTTTGCATGGCTTCTTCTGCTTGCATGAGGGATTCTTGGCTGCTCTCTTCTTGAGCCATCATGAGTTCATTTTCTGGCTCCAATTCCATTAATTGCTCATCTAGGGCTTCTAATGCCAAGGCATCTTCTTCTTCCTGTTGTGCGATTAAGGATTTGGAATCAGTGATTTCTTGTAAATCACTGTTTAACTGCAAAGAACGCTGGCTTTGGAACTGAATACTTTGCTCAAGACGACCAAGGTTGCCCCCAAGCTCATAAAATTGCGCTTGGATTTTTTCAAAGTCGTCGGTTAAATCCACCAGCAGGATGCGTTTTTCTTCCACATCGCTTTCGTCTTGCACTTGTACGGTCAGCACTTGCTCTAGCGCTAGCTCTTGCTCGGCAATGACTTGGTTGATTTGTGACAGTTCTGCATCCATGTTGCGCCAGCGCATAGCGAATAACTGTGCGCGGGTTTGACGCTCATCTTCTTTGTAGTTTTTGTATTTCTCAGCGGCTTCTGCTTGGCGTTGCAAGCGTGAGATTTGGCGCTCTAATTCTTCACGAATATCGCTAAGACGCTCAAGGTTTTCTGTGGTGCGACGAATGCGGTTTTCCGTTTCGCGACGGCGTTCTTTGTATTTAGAAATACCAGCCGCTTCTTCGATATATACACGCAATTCTTCGGGTTTGGACTCGATCAACTTAGAGATCATGCCCTGTTCGATAATGGCATAACTACGCGGGCCCAAACCGGTACCAAGGAATAAGTCCGTCACGTCACGACGACGACATTTGGTGCCGTTTAGATAATAGATAGACTGACCATCACGGGTCACTTTACGCTTTAGGGAGATTTCGCTGTATTGGGCATATTCCCCTTGCAGCTTGCCTTCACTGTTATCAAATACCAGCTCAATACTAGCTTGGCCCACAGGTTTACGACCGGTGGAGCCATTGAAGATAACGTCTGTCATGGCATCGCCACGCAGGTTCTTCGCACTACTTTCACCCATTACCCAGCGTACGGCGTCTATGGTGTTGGATTTACCACAGCCGTTCGGGCCAACGATACAGGTTAAGTTAGTTGGAAATGGAATTTTGGTTGGGTCCACGAAGGATTTAAACCCAGCTAGCTTAATGGACTTAAGTCGCACACTGCGCCCCTTTTTATTATTAGTGCTCTAGGGCATCCATCATGATGCTTAGCAAATGATCGCCATAATCTTTTAAGGCGGACTCTACTTTAGGAATATCGCGCTTCACGACCCCTTCTAGCAGTTGAGCAAAGAAGGTCATGCTGTAACTTAACGCATTGTTATCGACGGTTAAAGCCATATGATAAGCACGGTGAATCGCTGGTTGTAAATCTTCTAAGATGCCCTCTAGATATGGGTTTTCAGCTAGAGGATACGCCATGCGCATCAGGTCAAAGCCCGCTTTTACCACACGTTCTGGCGCTTCTGGATCAGAGGAGCTATTGGCAATGGCGCGCATCTTTTGTAATTGTTCAATTAGCGGGTCTAATTGGCCAGGCTTCCAGGTATTGGCCACTTTTGTAGCCAATACGATCAATAGAATAATGTAGGTTTCATATAAGGCGCTGACATTGGCCTTATTCATTTCCGCCACCATAGCACCACGGCGAGGCAGAATATCGATTAAATGACGGCCTTCTAGGATTAATAGTGCCTCACGCACAGAGCCACGGCTTACTTCTAAATCAGTGGCGACTTTTAACTCTTGGATACGTTCTTTTGACTTTAATTTACCAGTGATGATTTGATCACCAATATGCTGGGCAATTTGTTCAGATAAACTTTCCGGTGCTTTAAAGCTCATGTGGCCCAAAATCCTGTACAAAATACAAACAGTTCTACCCTGACCCGCAGGATCAAAGGGCCTAGTGTACCACATCACACGTAATTGACTACGGCTTAACGCCCCAGTTTGGACACACGTCCGTGGATAACATTTCGGCACAAAAAAGCCTGCAATCTGTACAAATAACAGACAACAGGCTCATATAAAACCGGCGTCCAAATGCGCTCGGTTAGTTGATTTGGACTTCTATGCGCTTAGGTTTTTCTTCCTCAGATTTTGGAATATCAATATCCAAAATGCCGTCTTGGAAATTGGCCGAAACCTGTTGCGCATCCACATTGTCTGGCAAGGTAAAGTTACGCACAAACGATCCGTAAGAGCGCTCTACCCTATGCACCTTGTTTTTGGTTTCTT
>JBFEWA010000022.1:0-17634 GCA_041546605.1 Bermanella sp. | reverse complement strand
GCTGGCACCACTTACCCAATTGATCGCAACCTAACAGCCGAGCTTTTAGGCTTTGATGCCCCAACTGAAAACAGCTTAGACAGCGTATCGGATCGTGATTTTGCCATCGAATTCACTGCTGCTTGTTCCACCATCATGATGCACCTAAGCCGTTTCAGTGAAGAGTTGGTGCTGTGGGCCAGCGCACAATTTAACTTCATCGATTTGCCAGATCGCTTCTGCACTGGCTCATCCATCATGCCGCAAAAGAAAAACCCCGACGTACCTGAATTAGTTCGTGGTAAAGCGGGTCGTATCTTTGGGCATTTAATTGGCTTACTGACGCTAATGAAGTCACAACCATTGGCGTACAACAAAGACAACCAAGAAGACAAAGAACCACTGTTCGACACCATCGACAATGTGGGCGGCAGCTTGCGTGCGTTTGCTGACATGATGCCTCACGTAGTATCAAAGAAAGACGTCATGCGCGAAGCCGCACTGCGTGGTTTCTCAACCGCGACAGATTTAGCCGACTATCTAGTGCGTAAGGGTGTGCCTTTCCGTGACTCGCACGAAATCGTGGGCAGTGCTGTAGGCTATGGCGTTAAAACCGGAAAAGATTTAGGTGAAATGTCACTGGAAGAATTACAGCAGTTTGGCGATATGATCACTGACGACGTGTTTGATGTCTTAACCCTAGAAGGCTCAGTTTCTGCCCGTGATCACTTAGGTGGTACCGCACCGAATCAAGTACGTGCAGCAGCGAAGCGTGCGGCGGAGAAGATTGCAGGACGCTAGGCATCAAGAAAAAGCCGCTTACTCTATAAAAAGTAAGCGGCTTTATTGTGCTATCTATAGGTAGTCATAATGATTTCCGATTTCCACCGTGATAGCCCAACTACACGGCATGCAAAACCATTTAGATTCACTCGCTCACTATCTAGCGCTTTCTCAATGGCTCTCAAATTTCGTCTTAGCCAATTCTTTGCTAGAAACTTATACCCACCAATTAAAGATGTTAAAAGTTCTTTCATATCACTATTACAATCAATCGCAGCATTAAGGGCATCTTCAACAGCTGAAACTGTATACTCATTATATCTAGGCTTTACCGACGTAAGTGAATGATCATTACCATACATTCTAACAATAATCGCTTCCAATGAATCTCTTTCTTCAGCGCTCAGTACCATTGTAACTTATTCCTTGTTCTACAATATCTATTAGCTTATTAATTTCATTGCTTTTTAGATTAATCATCGTGATTTGATTAGTAATTTCATTATGCGCAATATATATGACCGCACTTTTATCATTTCTAGAAAAATATAAAATCAGAGGTCCTTTTACTACCTTACGATCATTATCTTTTTTATATAATTTAGCATGCACCTCAGATGCTTTCTTTAGCTCTTTACCATACTCACTATTCTCAAACTTAACATCTTCACCAAACATATATTTAGGAAAGTTTCTTAAATCAACCGCCCCAAATTTTAGTGTGGAAGACATTAACGTAGAAATATGTATTGTATCATTAGTGCTCGTGTGAATTGAAAAATCATCTAACGGTGAAATATTAGCATTAACCAAAAAACCACTAGGTAACACTAGCTGACTGGTACCGTTAATTTTAAACGTAACTTGGTTTCCTTCAGAGCAAGCATTAAGCAATAAAACACTACTGCTAATCATAAGTAAAAAAAACAAACGAAACATATAATATCCCTTCTATATATTTAAAACTTTATCAAGTGTTTACCACATTTACATACGAAATAAGTAGTATTTACAGTGTATTTTCAATTTCTAGCCTCATATCATTTTTGAATTTATTTTCGTACTTTTTAAATTCAGATTCTTGACCAGTATATTTTGAAATAAGCTGTATTCTTTTTGTCTTATGATCAACACCAAAGTAACCTATGGCCGCTGGATGAATCGGATTACCAGAGCGTGAAATGTAGATTGATTTACGTAAAGATGACAAGTAATAACTTGACCACAATTCATTCTTTGAAATTTTAATATCAGAAACCTCATTTAAATCTTTCTCAAGTTTGCCAATAAATTTAGCATCTACTTTTTCTATCTTGGGCCCTCTGAAATAGTTCCAGAATACTTGATTTGGTATTTTATCCATACCATCTTCATAAGAGACTGGAAACGCATTAAATAACTGGAAGATATTATTACGGTTTTTATATAAATAAACTGTACCAAACATCCTCTTATTATTATTCACCTTCCAACCTGAGAGGATAAATTTAAATTTTATTTCTCTTTCTTTATCTATATAAACAATAGTCAGCACATCATCTGAAATCACAATATTGCTACCATCAAGATTTACAACTTCAGACTCTCCTTCATTATTAATACGATGCCAACTTCCTGATTTTTCATTAAGGATGATTGCCTGTCTTTTAGGATTCAAATAAGAATTGGAAGTTGACCAATCACCATAAAAATCATTACCCAATAGAGTATCTGAGAATGCTTGAGGAACAAACAGTATAAATATATAAATAAATCTCTGAATCTTTCTCACTTCAAAATCCCTTTTCTACTACCTAAAATAAAAAGCCTCATGATTTCTCACAAGGCTTTTATGTCTACATGCAATTTTATAAAACCAATTAAGGCAGCTCTAACACACCATCCATTTCCACTTCCGCATCTTTTGGCAAAGACGCAATACCAATGGCCGCACGAGCTGGATACGGCTGTTCAAAGTATTCCGCCATGATGGCATTCACTTTAGCGAAATTGCCTAGATCGGTTAAAAAGATATTAAGTTTCGCGATGTCTTGTAATGAGCCACCAGCGGCTTCACATACAGCAGACAAGTTATCAAATACACGACGTACGTTGGCTTCGAAATCCCCTTCCACCATTTCCATGGTTTCTGGTACCAATGGGATTTGCCCAGAAAGGTAAACGGTTTTACCTACTTTTACCGCTTGAGAATAGGTGCCAATGGCTTGCGGGGCTTTATCTGTGTTAATGATTTCTTTCATTGTGCTGTCTTTCTTTTGTTGTTGATATTTTTTGAAGGGAGTTGCGAGAGCGTAATGAGCGAAGCTTAGACTAGGCAAAAATCATTTTTTATAAGGCGCATATATTTAATATGTAACGAATAAAAAATGATTTTTAACGACGTATAAGCAAGCGCAATAGCTCTGATTTCTTAGCCGGCGTTTTTCAAACGCACAATACGATTAACCGACTTATTCTTACGCAGCTTACGCATCACATCCGCTAAATGTTTACGCCCGTGCACGCCGATGCGCAAACTCATAACGCTCAATTTGGCATCTTTATCGTCAACGCTGATCTGCTCTAAATTACCATCCGCTTCGGTTACTGCCGAGGCCAATTGCGCAACTAAGCCGCGACCATTTTCTACCCAAGCCCGTAACGTTACGGAGAAGTCTTCTTTAATCTTATCGTCCCAAATCAATGGTAAGCATTTATCGCTTTGATCCATTAATTCCAACATATTCTTACAGGTATTAGTGTGTACCACTAAGCCACGGCCAGAGCTGGAATAACCCACAATCTGATCACCGGGAATGGGGCTACAACATTTAGCATAGGTGACCACGCCACCTTCTTTGCCGTTAATACTGAACACGCCTTCGCTGCTAATGGAGCTAACGCCGTCTTCTTTGCCTAGCACAAACACAGCTAAGCGACGGGCGATGGCTTGCGGTGCACGCGAGCCTAAGCCAATTTCTTCAAGCAAGGTATCCAGTTGCTTAACGTTAAATTCTTTTAATAAGTGCTCAAGATGAATGGCATCGATTTCATCCAGGCTTAAATGGAACATACTTAACGCACTGGAAAGCAAACGATGTCCAAGATTCACGGACTGATCTTGTTTTTGATTCTTCAAGTAATGACGAATATTGCTGCGCGCTTTTGAGGTCACCACAAAGTTGAGCCAAGACGGGTTAGGACTGGCCCCTGGCGCGGTAATGATTTCAACACTCTGACCGCTGACTAGCTTGGTACTTAATGGCGCCAGCTGTTGGTCGATGCGACAACCCACACAGGAGTTACCCACGTCGGTGTGCACACTGTAAGCAAAATCCACCACGGTACTTTCTTTGGGCATTTCCACGATGCGCCCTTTGGGTGTGAAGATGTAAATATCATCTGGGAATAAATCCACTTTTACACTTTCGATAAATTCTTGTGGGTTACCAGCACGTTGTTGTAACTCTAATAATCCTTGCACCCATTGGCGGGCACGCTGGCTGCCCTTGCTGTGGGTTTCCCCTTCTTCGTCTTTGTACAACCAGTGGGCCGCAATACCGTTATGGGCCATGGCTTCCATTTCTTCGGTGCGGATTTGAATCTCAATGTGTACACCACCCAAACCCACAACAGACGTGTGCAACGATTGATAACCATTGGACTTAGGTATGGCAATGTAATCTTTAAAGCGTCCCGGTACCGGTTTGTATTGATTATGAATAAAGCCCAATGCGCGGTAACAACTGTCCACACTGTCCACAATAATGCGGAAACCATATACATCCATGATTTGCTTGAAGGACTTTTTCTGTTCCTTCATTTTGCGATAAATACTGTAAAGATGCTTTTCGCGCCCAATCACGCGCGCGTTTAGGCCTTCTTCTTTTAAGCGCTTTTTGATGGACTTACTGATCTTATCCACCAGCTCACTACGATTGCCTCGCGCTGCTTTTACCGCTTTTTGAATCATATTGCTGCGCATCGGATGTTTGGCTCTAAAGCACAAATCTTCTAACTCGATGCGAATATTGCTGATACCAAGACGATTGGCGATAGGGGCGTAGATTTCTAAGGTTTCACGGGCAATGCGGCGCTTCTTCTCTGGGGGCATAGAATCCAGAGTGCGCATGTTGTGTAAGCGGTCTGCCAGTTTTACCAAGATCACGCGAATATCACGGGCCATGGCCATGGCCATTTTCTGGAAATTACCCGCTTGTTTATCTTCTTGGCTTTCAAATTTGATGTGTGTGAGTTTACTCACGCCATCGACTAATTCAGATACGGTTTCACCAAACTGCTCCATGAGAGCTTCTTTGGGAACGGCAGTATCTTCGATGACATCGTGCAGCATGGCGGCCATTAGGCTTTGTGGGTCCATGTGCATTTCAGAAAGGATATTGGCCACCGCCAACGGGTGCACAATATAAGGATCACCACTACGACGATATTGCCCTTCGTGGGCTTGCTCGGCGTAGTAGTAGGCCCGGCAAACCTGATTGATTTGCTCGGGTTCAAGATAGCTGCTTAAGCGCTCGGCTAATGCATCTACTGTGGGCACCCTTTACCTCCTAATGCTGGCTGGCATAGTAAGGATGCAGTCATACTTACTCTTGCTCAGCAGCTAATGCAGCGGCTTCGGCAGCAGCCATAGAAGCTTGAGTAATCTTGCCTTCTGCAATTTCGCGCAAAGCAATAACAGTTGGCTTGTCGTTTTCTGGCGCCACTAGAGGCTCAGCACCTTGAATGGCAAGTTGACGAGCACGTTTGCTTGCTAACATAACAAGTTCAAAACGGTTATCTACGCTTGATAGGCAATCTTCTACGGTTACGCGAGCCATGCTTTCATCTCTTCGTTAAGGGCAGCGAGCTGCCAGTTATCACATTGGATTGTGTAGTTTACAAAAAGCCGCCGTCTTTCGCCAATTGTTTAACCCTATAAGGGGCGTTTGCTTTAGCTATGACGGGGTTTAAGCGCTATTTTTAGCTTAATAAGCTTTCAATCATGGCTTGGTGGCGTTCACTTTGACGGGCAATACTTAAACGCTCTGCCTGAAAGATGGACTTAAGCTCAGCCAATGCCACCTCAAAGCTGTCATTCACCACCACATAATCGTACTCATGGAAGTGGCTCATCTCGCTGATGGCTTCATTCATTCGACCCGTGATGACTTCTTCGCTGTCTTGGCCGCGACCCGTTAGACGATCTTGTAAGGCTTGGCGCGATGGCGGCAAAATGAAGATGCTCACCGCCTCCGGCATTAATCGGCGCACCTGTTGTGCCCCTTGCCAATCGATCTCAAGAATCACATCAATGCCGGTAGCCAGCTGTTGCTGTACCGCACTCTGACTGGTGCCATAGTAGTTACCGAATACTTGAGCGTGCTCTAAGAAGTCCCCTTTTTCGATCAAGGCTTCAAATTGGCTTTTATCCACAAAGTGATAGTGTTTGCCGTCTTCTTCCCCAGGACGCATGGGGCGCGTGGTGTGACTCACGGAAACAGCAATGTTATCGGCTTGCTGCAATAGCACATTCAACAGGCTGGTTTTACCTGTCCCCGAGGCAGCACTGACGATGTATAAGGTTCCGGTGGTCATAAGAGAATCTCGACAACAGACAAGTTAGAAGGTTAGCCCTGTATAATAGCAAGGTTTTGGCTTTGGCAAAAATCCGCCATTAACCTGATGAGGCAATATGCTCCGCCAGCTTCTGCGCTTCCATGGGCATGGCCAACAGATAACCTTGCGCTTCGTTACACCCCAGCTGGGTCAAAGTGGTTTTTTGTTCATGGGTTTCCACCCCTTCTGCCACCACCGACATATCAAACCCCTGGGTCATGGTAATGATGGCCTGCACAATGGCATGGGACTTTTTGTCTTGATTGATGTAGTGAATAAATGAGCGATCTATTTTCACTTCATCGATGGGAAAATCGCGCAAAATCACCAAAGAGGTGTAGCCGGTGCCAAAGTCATCCACCGAAAAGCGCACCCCTTTGTTTTTCAAACGGCGTATCACATTAACGCTCTTGGTTACGTCATCCAGCGCTGCGGTTTCTGTGATCTCGATTTGTAATAGTGGCGCTAGCTGCTGTGCTTTATCTATTTGCACCATGAGCTTTTCCATCAGCAACGTGGAATTAAATTCCACCGCAGAAATATTAATCGATACCCGCGGAATTTTTCCTTCTAACAAGCCAAAACCAACCAGCTCTTGCTGCGCACGCTTAATAACAAAGGCGGATATTTTGTCGCATAAATTATTTTCTTCGGCTAATTCGATAAATTGATCCGGCGGAATAAAACCCAGTGTTGGGTGGCGCCAACGAATAAGCACTTCCACACCGGTTAAGACATGGCTATTCAAATCGTATTGGGGTTGATACATCAGACTTAATTGTTCTTCTTGTAAGGCTAAACGCAGGTCTTGCAGTAATTGTTGCCGTTCGGTTTCTTGCTTATATAATTCTTGATTAAAGAACTGAATCCCACTGTGCTCTGCTTTAGCTTTAGTCAATGCAGAATTCGCTGACGACATAAGTAGTTTTGCAGTTCGCCCGTCATTGGGTTCAATGGCCACGCCCATGGCACAATCCATGTCCACATGATTAGCACGCGCATTGGTATCAAATAATTGCCTAAATTGATTGATAGCTTCATCCACATACTCTTCGCCTTTGTTAACTATTTGTGCAATGGCAAATTGATCCGGTCCTAAGCGTCCCATAAGAACGCTGGCACTATAATGGGCTTTTAAGCGTTGAGAAAACGACACCAATAGATTGTCGGCACCTTCAAATCCCAATGCATGATTTAACTTTGAAAATCCCACTACATCCAAGTACATCAATACAATTTGCTGGTCATCGGAGCGTAAGTGCAGACGTTGATCTAAGACTTGTTGAAAGGTGAAATGTCGCGCTAAACCAGTGAGGGAATCCATTTGATTTAACGCTTCTATGGTACGAAATGCATTGAAGGTAAGTACAAATAATAAAACGGCGGTGACCGCCACAAATAGCCAGCCCTTCAAGGTTTGAGCCTGAGTTAAAAAGCTTACATCTTGGACCAAAAGCTCCAATGCTTTATCCGAAAATACAATCCAAAGAGCTGCAAATACCCCATACAGAATGGCAATACGTAAAGCAGAAATGAGGGATTTAGGCATAGGCTGGCCACAACTAACATCTTTTTGACAGTCTAGCAGAGCCGTTTTGGGTGAACAGATAGAAACTGCGGTTAAAATGGTCAAAACATGCCGAATTGACGTAAGAACATATAAAGTAGCAACCACCTGCTCGTTATTTGTGCAGCGAACAGATGATTGTGTTTATTACTATGAGCTAAAACAAATCGCGCTATTCAATGTTTTGCACTTGCTCGCGCATTTGTTCAATCAGTACTTTTAATTCCACCGCGATTTGGGTGGTGAGATGACTAATGGATTTGCTGCTTAAGGTGTTGGCCTCACGATTCAACTCTTGCATCATAAAATCCAAACGACGGCCTACTGCGCCTTTTTGCTTTAATATACGCGACACCTCAGCAAGGTGTGCATCTAAGCGATCCAGCTCTTCATCAACATCGGCTTTTTGCAGCACAATCACCATTTCTTGCTCAAAGCGATCCGGCTCCACTTGCACCTTTAAGTCCGCCAGCTTATCCAGCAGGTGCTGGCGCTGTGCATTTAAAATGTCCGGCAACATGGACTTCACTTTATTCACTTCAGCGCTGATGCCATCTAAACGTTGCTGAATAAACTCCGTTAACGCCAGCCCTTCGCGCTCGCGCATGGCAATGAGCTGCTCAAGGGCTTGGTTAAAGCCATGCACCGCATCCGCTTCCACCTGAGCTTGATCCAAACTAGGCTGCACCAACACCCCGGGCCATTTGAGGATTTCTAACGCATCCAAAGCGTTACCCGGACCAATGACAGCGTGTACTTGATCCGCCGCATCATTGAGCTGAGCCACCAGTTCAGTATTAATACTCAGGTTTTGTGCTTGCTGAGCTGGAGTGAATTTCAAACTGCACTCCACCTTGCCCCGTTGTAAGCCCTTGCGCAGAATCTCGCGCACTGGGGCTTCCACCGCCTTTAAGGATTCGGGCAAACGAAAGTGTAATTCTAGATAGCGGGAATTCACTGAGCGAATTTCCCAAGTATATGTTCCCGTGGCGCTAACACTGTCCACACGGGCAAACGCTGTCATGCTGTGCATGGGGCATTCCTTAATAAAACCTAGGGAAATTCTACCTAGCCTGTGGCGTAAGCGCGAGGGAAAGTGACAAAACCCAGGGTTAAACACAAGAAAACCAAATCCACCTTGGCCTTATGGCCAAGGCCAGTATAATGGCCTCAAATTTCTTAAATAGAGAACACCATGAGACCAAGCGGACGCTCCCTCGATCAACTACGCGATGTAAAAATCACCCGTAACTTCACCAAGCATGCCGAAGGTTCGGTTTTGGTTGAGTTTGGGGACACCAAGGTTATCTGTACCGCCAGCGTAGAAACCCGAGTGCCTGGTTTTCTTCGTGGCCAAGGTCAAGGCTGGGTGACGGCCGAATACGGTATGCTGCCTCGCTCTACCGGCTCACGCATGATCCGCGAAGCGGCTAAAGGCAAACAAAGTGGTCGTACCGTTGAGATCAGCCGTTTAATTGGCCGCTCTTTGCGTGCAGCGATCGATCTTGAAGCCCTAGGGGAAAACAGCATCACCATCGACTGTGATGTGATCCAGGCCGATGGCGGCACTCGTACTGCTTCTATTACCGGTGCCTGCGTGGCATTAGTGGATGCCATTAACCACATGATGGCAAACGGCCAGCTTAAAACCAACCCAATCAAGTATATGATCGGTGCGGTATCCGTGGGCGTTTATAATGGTGAAGCGGTACTGGATTTGGATTATGCCGAAGACAGCAACGCCGAAACCGACTTAAATGTGATCATGGCCGATAACGGTGGCTTCATCGAGATTCAAGGCACTGCCGAAGGGGAGCCATTCCAACCGGATGAGCTTAACGCCATGCTGGCACTGGCTAAAAAAGGCATTGCCGAATTAACTCAAATTCAGCAAGCTGCATTAGCACAATAATTAATGAGCCAAGCGTAAGGAGCATTGTATGGGTTCAGCGTCAGTTCAAATTGGTTTATTACTGGTTAACGCCCTTGCCGGGTTTTTCTTATTCGTCGTGTTACTGCGCTTTTTATTACAAGCGGTGCGCGCGGATTTTTATAACCCCATCAGCCAATTTGTGGTGAAAGCCACGAATCCATTTATCGTGCCGTTACGCAAAGTGATTCCTGGCTTTGGCGGCTTTGATTGGGCGGCCATTGCGCTGCTCATCATCGTACAAATCATTGCCATCACCCTGAGTTTATTAATCGCAGGTTATGGCTTGCCTTATGACAGCATTGCCATTTGGGCAGTATTGGGCACCTCTGGGTTATTCTTAAAGCTGTATTTTTGGGGCTTGTTGATCAGCATCATCGCCAGCTGGTTAGCGCCGCAAAGCTACAACCCAGCCTTGATGTTGCTGCGTCAAATTTTAGAGCCAGTCATGGCCCCTATTCGCAAAGTATTACCAGACATGGGTGGCCTTGATATCAGCCCAATTATTTTATTTTTGGTGATTAACGTGTTTGAAATTATGTTAATTGCCACCGCCCGTGAAACCGGCGCCCCGGGTTTTATCATCGGTTTATAAAGCCTGCCATCGGTTAAAAAGACGGATTTTTTGCGCGCAGTCACGTACACTGCGCGTTTTCGTTAGACTCTGAATTCTAGGACCAATTGAATGCCGCAAGACATCCCTGCTAATTCAGTTGGCGTGGTCACGCCCCAAATTGCCACCTTTGATGAGCCACTAGAACTGCGCAGCGGCAAAGTTTTAGAAAGCTATCAACTGGTTTATGAAACCTATGGGGAACTCAACGCCGACAAATCCAATGCCGTATTAATTTGTCACGCCTTAAGTGGTCATCATCACGCGGCGGGTTATCACAGCATGGACGATAAGAAGCCCGGCTGGTGGGATAGCTGCATCGGCCCAGGCAAGGCCATTGATACCAATAAGTTTTTTGTCATCGCTCTGAACAACCTTGGCGGTTGTCACGGCAGCACAGGCCCTACCTCCATTAACCCAGCAACCGGCGAGCCTTACGGCAGCGACTTCCCCATGGTGCGTGTACGCGATTGGGTAGAAAGCCAAGCTCGCTTAGCGGACTATTTAGGGATTGAGAAATTCGCTGCAGTTGTAGGTGGCAGCTTGGGTGGTATGCAGGCATTACGTTGGAGCATTCAATACCCAGAGCGCGTGCAATACTGTGTGGTGATCGCCTCGGCGCCGAAACTGAGCGCACAAAACATTGCCTTCAATGAAGTGGCCCGTAACGCCATCATGAAAGACCCAGAATTCCACGACGGCCATTACCTAAAACACAACACCTTGCCCAAGTCGGGTTTGATGCAGGCGCGCATGCTTGCTCACTTAACCTATCTAAGTGATGACGCCATGGGCGAAAAGTTTGGTCGCGACATGAAGAGCGACGAAGTACGTTACGACTACTCCCCCGAATTTGAAGTGGAAAGCTACCTGCATTACCAAGGGGAGAAATTCTCCACCACGTTTGATGCCAATACCTATTTGTTGATGACCAAGGCATTGGATTATTTCGATCCGGCTCAGTATTACGACAATGATTTAGCCAAGTGCTTAAGTCACGCTCAATGTAAATTCTTAGTGGTGAGTTTCACAACGGATTGGCGTTTTAGCCCAGAGCGCAGCGAAGAAATCGTGGATGCGTTAATCGAAGCGGATAAAGAAGTGACCTACGCCCGTATCGAATCGGAAAAAGGCCACGACGCCTTCTTAATTCCCATTCCACGTTATGTGTCGTTATTCAGCGCCTACATGAATCGTATTGCGAAGGAGCTTGCCCTATGACATTACGCAGCGATTTAGATTTGATTCAACAATGGATTCAACCCCAAAGCCAAGTATTGGACTTAGGCTGTGGCCAAGGGGATTTATTAGAATTCTTAAAATACCAAAAACAATGTCAGGTCTATGGTTTAGAAATTAACCCAGACAGCATCGTGAGCTGTGTTGAAAAAGGCTTAAGCGTTATCGAGCACGACTTAAACCACGGCCTGAAACATTTTAAAGATGGCTCGGTGGATACCGTGGTCATGACCCAAGCTCTGCAAGCAGTGCGTCGCCCAGACTTACTGCTCGATGACATGCTACGCGTGGGCAAAGAAGCCATTATTACCTTTCCTAACTTTGGTTATTGGCGCACCCGTTTTTACCTCATGAGCAAGGGAGCTATGCCCATGTCCAAAACCTTGCCTTATAACTGGTATGACACCCCTAACATCCACATGTGTACGTTCCATGATTTTGAGAACCTATGCCGCGACAAACAACTCACCATTGTGGATCGCACCGTGGTCGACAGCACTCACAAAGAATCGCTATCCACCCGTTTATGGCCTAACCTATTAGGTGAGATCGCCATGTACCGCGTGACCCGCTAGGAGTGAAAGATGCGTTTATTCATAGCCTTAAGTTTATTATTACTCTCAAGTCTAAGTCTCGCCGATAACCGCGGCGAACAAAAACAAGTCTTTGGGGATTACGAAGTGCATTACATTGGCTTAACCAGCAGTGAACTGGATAAGCAAGTGGCCAAGCTCTATGGCATTGAACGTAGTCGTAACATTGGGTTTTTAAATATCAGCGTATTAAAAAAAGGCCAAGGCCCATTGCCCGTTGCATGGAACGCAAAAATCAAAGGCACTATGTTTAATTTGATCGGCCAAAGCCGTGAACTGAGTTTTACCCGCGTACAAGAAACCAGTGCTTTGTATTTTTACAGCACTTTCGACTTTTATGATCAAGATATGTATCGCTTTGATTTAAAGGTCACCCCTGAAGGCAGTAATCGTACTTTTGATGTGAAGTTCTCTCAGCGTTTCTATCGCGGAGAATAACACCCTGCGTCAGAGTGAATAATTGCTCTGACGTTTTTCATTTCCCATTTACTTATCATCCAGTGTTATTTCTATGAGCAAACTACAAATCGTTCTCGCCAGTGGCAACAAAGGCAAACTCGTTGAACTTCAAAATGCATTAGATGATTTTGATGTGGAATTAATTCCGCAAAGCGAATTCGACGTCACCGATGCCGATGAAACCGGATTAAGCTTTATTGAAAACGCCATCCTCAAGGCCCGTCACGCATCCTTAGCCACAGGCTTGCCAGCACTGGCTGATGACAGCGGCTTAGAAGTGGACGCCCTCGACGGCGCCCCTGGCATTTATAGTGCGCGTTACAGCATCATGGATGGCGAAACCGGCCCAGCCAGTGATGAAAGGAACAATCAAAAATTATTAAACGCACTAAAAGGCGTGCAACCTGAGAACCGCCGCGCGCGTTTTCATTGTGTGCTGGCCTATGTGCGCCATGCAAAAGATCCTAACCCGCTTATTTGCCAAGGGGCATGGGAAGGCACCATTCAAACCGAACTGGACGGCCAAGGCGGTTTTGGCTATGACCCATTATTTTTCATTGAGGAATTGAATTGCACCTCCGCGCAATTAAGCAAAGAAGAGAAAAATAAAATCAGTCACCGCGGCAAAGCCATCGAACAACTCAGAAAACAGTTTCGCCTGTAATGCCGACACCCTCATTACTCACTTTGCCACCTTTGTCTTTGTACATTCATGTGCCATGGTGCGTGCGCAAGTGCCCTTACTGTGATTTCAACAGCCATAAAGCCGATGCACACTTGCCCGAGCAAGAATACGTATCGGCGTTATTGGATGACTTGGATACCGACCTTGCTTGGTTAAAACACCAAGGGGTTAGCGAGCGCTCTATACACAGTATTTTCATTGGCGGCGGCACCCCCTCGTTATTAAGTGTGGCGGCCTATGAGAGATTATTTAGCGAATTACAGCAGCGCCTTACGTTTAGCGATGACATTGAAATCACCATGGAAGCCAACCCAGGCACCTTTGAAGCAGAAAAATTCAAAGGGTATCGCGCACTGGGCATTAACCGTTTATCCATTGGCATTCAGACTTTTCAAGACCACCAATTAAAGCACCTTGGCCGTATTCATTCCGGCCAAGAAGCCATTAATGCAGTGAACATGGCCAAAGACGCAGGCTTTGATAATTTTAATTTAGACTTCATGCACGGCTTGCCCGATCAAACCCTTGAGCAAGCGCTCGATGATTTGCAAAAAGGCATTGATCTCGGCCCGACCCATTTAAGCTGGTATCAACTAACCATAGAACCCAATACGGAATTCTTTAAACGCCCGCCGAAATTGCCACAAGATGAAACCCTATGGGCAATCCAAGAAGCAGGCCAAGCCTTGTTAGCGGACAATGGTTTCGACCAATACGAAATCTCTGCTTATGCCAAGTCAGGCAAGCAAGCCAAACACAATTTAAATTATTGGCAATTTGGCGATTACCTAGGCATAGGTGCCGGCGCCCATGGCAAGCTCACCATTCCTCATGACGATTTAGAGCAAAGCAAAATTGTACGCACCGCAAAAACTCGCTTGCCAAAAGACTATTTAAATCTGGCGAAACGCTTTTTAGTACTACAAGACAATATTGAAATTGAAGATCGCGATTTGGAATTTTTAATGAATGGGTTACGTCTATTTCATGGCGTGGATAAGGCGTTATTCAGTGAACGCACCGGGTTAGTCTATTCAAGTATTGAAGCCAAGATACACTCGCTTATTCAACGAGGTTTATTAGAAGAGGGTGATAAGTTAAAAACCACCTCACAAGGGCAGTTGTTTTTGAATGAATTACTGGAAAATTTCCTATAAATAAAAAAGGGAGCATCTGCTCCCTTTTTACTGTCTATTTGAGTAATACGTTACTCAGCACCAGCGGCTTTCAATGCTTCGGCATACGGTTTGCCGGGCGCATGAGACGCGATCACAGCCAATGCACTTTCACCTTCTAGGTTTTTCGCATTCACGTTGTGGCCTTCTTCTTTAAAGAACGCAACGAACTCGGCAAAAGTTTCCGCTGTCATGTGCTGATAGGCTTTGATTAGGTTAATGAAGTCCACATCGGTGCCGTCATAGCTTTCGCTTTCTAAGAAGAAACGCATGCTTTCTTCTGTCCACTCACCACCGAATACTTTTTGCTTATCTTTTTTAAGAGACATGTTACTTACCTATTTAAAAATTAACTTATTGAACGCGGGTATAAATCAAATCCCACACACCGTGACCTAGCTTTTCGCCACGGTTTTCGAATTTGGTTAATGGACGAAAATCTGGGCGCGGATGGTATTCACCTTTGCCAGCAGCGTTTTCATAGCCTTCTGCCACTTCCATGACTTCCATCATATGCTCGGCATAGTTTTCCCAATCGGTGGCCATGTGGAAAGTGCCACCGATTTTCAATTTCTTGCGAATAGTTTGTGCAAATTCTGGCTGCACAATGCGACGCTTATGGTGACGCTTTTTATGCCAAGGATCGGGGAAATATAACTGCATGGTTTGCAGTGAGCCGTCCGGAATACATTGCGCCAGCACTTCAATGGCATCGCATTCAAATACACGAATGTTGTTCAGATTTAACTCTTCCGCATCGCGCAGCAAACGCGCCACGCCCGGCGTGTGCACTTCGATGCCAATGTAATTCAGGTTTGGATTCGCTTGGCACATTTCTACCAGGCTTTTACCCATGCCAAAGCCAATTTCCAACACCACAGGGTTATCGTTACCAAACACGGCAGCATAATCCAGCATGCCCATGTCTAGGGTTAGGCCCTTCTCACTCATGTGACGCGCATAGGTGTCTCGCTGCAACTCGGTCATTCTGCCGGCGCGTACCACAAAGCTTTTAATGCGCTTGGCAAACGGCACATCTGTGGGAGTGCCGTGCTCGTCTTTTTCAATTGGGTTTTGCTTATCTGTCATATCAATCTCATTGAGGCTGCTTGAAAGATGCCACTAACAAACACAGCCAGCCAACTAACAGGGCCACGCCACCAATTGGGGTGATCATGCCCAAGGCCTTTATTTGGGAGGCCGCCATTATATATAAACTGCCGCTGAACAATAGGATGCCAAGCATAAAACTCACGCACGCCCATTGAATGGCCACCCATTTAGGCCACTGGCGCAGGGCAAACCCTAGAATCAGTAGCACGCCGCCATGCAACATCTGGTACTTCACCCCAGTATCAATCCACAACAGGGCCTGATGATTCAAAAGATGCTTTAAACCATGGGCAGCAAATGCGCCAATGGCGACACTGGCAAATCCTATGAGGGCTGCCAAAGCGAGAACATTGCGGGAGGTGATTAAAGTATTCAGCATGGGCACATTCTAAAACGGGTCATTCATTCAACGGCTATGATACCAGAGTCTAGCCCATAGGCCGCGGCGGTTTGAAATGGCCATAAAAAAAGGCCCGCTAAGCGAGCCTTTTTCATGCCGTGAAGGGGATTAAGCGTCTGCTTCGATCAAGCCTTTCACCTTGTTCATGGCGTTTTTCTCTAGCTGGCGAATACGCTCAGCAGATACACCATATTCTGCCGCTAACTCGTGTAGCGTGGCTTTTTCTTCGTGTAACCAGCGACGCATTAGGATGTCTTTACTGCGCTCATCCAACTGCAGCATGGCGTCTTGCAAACGAGCGGTGCTGTCTTGTTCGTAGTCAGCATTCTCGATGGCCATGGCGGGGTCAAAACTGTGGTCTTCAATGAAGTTCACAGGGGCTTGGTAAGCGGCATCATCGTCGTCGGCTACTGGGCTATCAAACGCGGTGTCATGGGAGGTTAAACGACCTTCCATTTCTTTCACTTCTTTGAGTGAAACACCAAGGTCATCGGCGATGGTTTGCGCCTCAGACTCATTTAACCAACCCATTTTTTTCTTAGCGCTGCGCAGGTTAAAGAACAACTTACGCTGTGCCTTAGTGGTGGCCACTTTTACGATGCGCCAGTTTTTCAGAATAAATTCGTGGATTTCCGCTTTGATCCAGTGAACCGCAAAGCTCACAAGACGCACACCCACTTCTGGGTTAAAGCGTTTAACGGCTTTCATTAAGCCCACATTGCCTTCTTGGATCAGGTCGGCTTGATTCAAGCCATAACCGCTGTAGCTCTTAGCAATGTGCACAACGAAGCGCAGGTGTGAGACAACCAAGTGACGGGCTGCGTCTAGGTCATCTTCGTAATATAGGCGTTCCGCTAATTCTTTCTCTTCGTCAGCGGTCAACACAGCAATGCCGCCGATCGCGTTTAAGTAGCCATCTAGGTCGCGACCTGGAGTAAGACTAGCGATGTTTTGGGCCATCAAGCTTGTGTTCATTGTTTAGGTGCTCTCCTATTTCATTAACATTCGGCACTTGGACGAGATGCAGTGTAGCATCGGGATATTAGAGCGCCAAGGCCTCAGCTAGTTCCATTTACTTATATGTTAGCAACTATTTGTTTCTGTGCTGAAACATTCACAATTCCAGTAAAATCAGGGCTCTATGGTGCTTAAATGACGGGATACCGCCAACCAAGCTCCCAGCCATCCAAGGATGACCCCGTCAAAAATCAGTAACAGGCTATCGCTAAACCCCAACCCTTTTAAACTGAAATCGCTGCCATACAGACTAATAAGCTGTTCAACCGGCCCTGAGAGCCAAAAAAGCCCCACGCTCAGCAGTAACCAAGCAATTATCCCGCCACCTAGGCCAAACCATATGCCTGTGTATAGGAATGGGCGGCGCACAAAGGCATCGGTGCCACCCACCAGCTTCACCACCCGTATTTCGTCACGGCGGTTTTCAATAGAGAGGCGAATGGTGTTGCCTATGATCAACAACACCGCCAAACCCAGTAGTGC
>JBFEWA010000109.1:0-8713 GCA_041546605.1 Bermanella sp. | reverse complement strand
TTCAGTTCACTGAAGAGCACGGTGAAGTTTGCCCAGCGGGTTGGAACAAAGGTGACAAAGGTATGGACGCGTCTCCAGAAGGCGTTGCTAAATACCTAGCCGAAGAATCTGACAAGCTTTAATTTTTATTAAAGTGTAAGGTTCAAAAAAAACCGCTGCCATGCAGCGGTTTTTTTATGTACTTAAATTTAATAAAGGTCTGGGTTAAGGAATGATACAGATATTAGTCACATTGGAAGTTAAAGATTTCTTGAAATTAGATGAGTTCGAAACTCAAGCCGTGAAACAAATGGCCAAATATGACGGGGTATTGATAACGGCTTTCGAAACCGCACGATCAGATAAAGGGTCTGGAAAGGAAGTTCATGTCTTACAATTTCCTAGTGTAGAAGCATTTAATAGTTATAAGGCAGATGATGTTATGGCTGAATTAAGCGATCTTAGGTCTCAAGCTATTGCAAAAACAAAGGTAGAAGTCTCAAGTTGTTTAAAAATGTATCGCTAATAGATATGAAAGAGCTACTAAAAAGCCACTACTGACCATAAATTAATTTTGATTGGTTTTTAACCAATAAGCCGTCATCCCCGACGCGCGAAGCGCTTTGATCGGGGATCCATTTCTATTTTTTCACAAAAAATTAAGTATATTTCTGCAAAGTTAAGAGATTAGGCCCCCGCCTTCGCGGGGGAGACTGTAAATTTCAGTCTGTTTTTAAATTATGGGGCAGCAGTGGTTAAAAAGCGGCTTTTTGTTTGTGACTTATAATATTTATTTGCTGATTAAATGCTGAACTTTTGCGCCGGCAAACATGGCCACTGCAAAAATTAACGTCTCTTCATGGCCATAAGCCAAAGACGCAATGGCAGGACCTGGGCAGTAACCCACAATGGCCCAACCTATGCCAAATAAGCTCGCTCCCAGAATTAAATCTTTATCGACGTTGAATTTATTCGGCATGAAAAACTGTTTGGCAAAAAAGGGCTTGCCTTGTTTTTTCTGTATCCAGTAAAACCCTGGAGTGGCGATGGCCAGTGCCCCCATCATGACAAACATTAAGCTTGGGTCCCAGTTTAATAAATCTAAAAAGCCTTGAACCCGTTCTGGGTTGTTCATGTCCGAAGCGGCTAAACCTGCACCAAATAATAAACCGGCTAATAATGCGATGATCTTTTGCATGTTAAATACTCCAGCCCAATATATGACGCACCACAAACAGGGTGATGATGGCCATAACCATAAACGTTAGCGTGGCCACAATAGAGCGCATTGAAAAGCGCGAGATACCACAAATTCCATGGCCACTGGTGCAGCCATTACCCATGGCGGTACCAAAGCCCACTAACAACCCGCCAATGATCAATAGAGGTAAGTTGTTATTCGGTGCCGCTGGTGCTGCCTGACCTGAAAGGGCGTGAAACAAAAAGGTGCCAGCAATCAAGCCTAGTAAAAATAAAACACGCCACACTTGGGTGCTAATAGGAGCGGCCAGTAAGGAAAAGGCGATGCCGCAGATACCGGCGATGCGCCCAATACCCGCAAATAAAACAAGGGCAGCTAGGCCGATTAAGGCGCCGCCCCCTAATACATGAATATAAGAAACGGATTCAAACATGGGATGATCTCACTTAAGGAATGGGCGGTAGTTTAGCGAAAGGTAATATAATCGACGAATATCAATAACTTCTAATATTAGAAGCTATTGATATAAGGTAAAGCTAATACAGTAAACACTGATCAAACAGAATAAGCGAAACCTGAGATTAATCCAGGTCTTGCTCTTTTTGGTGCTTGCGTAAGGCCCAGTCCCAGCCACCCATGTGGTGCCATTGGTTGACGATGAGGGCAAATAATTCCGCGGTTTTCTTGGTGTCGTATAGGGCTGAGTGGGCAGCTTTGTTATCAAAGTCGATGCCGGCCAGCATGCATGAACGGGCCAATACGGTGTGACCTAAGGCTAAGCCCGCTAAGGTGGCGGTATCAAACCCTGAAAATGGGTGGAAAGGGTTGCGCTTAAGGTCGTTACGCTCAACCGCAGCATTGATAAAGCCCAAGTCGAAGTGGGCATTGTGGCCCACTAAAATGGCGCGTTTACAGCCTTTGATCTTGATGGTTTTGCGTATGGTTTTAAACATTTCATCCAGGGCTTCGGCTTCGTGGCGATCATCACGGTCTGGGTCGAATGGGTCGATACCGGTGAAGTCCAAGGCGCTTTGCTCAAGGTTAGCCCCTTCGAAGGGTTTAATCTTGGCGGACATTTCTGGCCCTGGGGTCATGATACCTTTTTCGTCCATATCCATGATGACCATGGCGACTTCCAGTAAGGCGTCGGTTTGGGCGTTAAATCCGGCGGTTTCCACATCCACTACAACGGGAAGGTACCCACGGAAGCGGTTTGCCATCGGATTGCTATGAAAATCAGCCACAAATTCCCTTAATTTGAAATGAAAAAAGGGGATTGTACCTGAAGGCGTGGCCTAAACCTACCTTGAGACGTAGGGTGCTGGATTCTGGTTCAAGATGGGAGTAATTTGGCCGATAACCTATGCAGATGTCTTTGTTGAGTAGTTTGGCTAGTGCGTACGTTTATCTTCATGGGCCTGATGTTTTGGGCCGTTCAAGCATTACCTTTGACCTTTCAAGCGTCGGTGGAAGAAACCGAATGGCGCCTGTCGCCCTCGATTTTTGAATGTGAGTTTGTACAGCCCATCCCCAATTATGGCGAGGCCGTGTTCTACCACGAAGCCGGTGAAGATTTATTGTTCCGCCTGAAAACCAAAAAGAGCCTCATGGGCAGAGGGGAAGCGGCGTTACATATTGAGCCTCCCGTTTGGGGCCCTAGCCGATTTGCCGAAGATCTTGGCTTGGTACCTGTGAAACAAGCCAGTATTACCCTGCAAGTGGAGCCCAAGCGGGCCAACCATATGATGCAGGCGCTCATGCAAGGTATGCAGCCTACGTTTACCCGTAAGGCTCGCTATGATGCCAATGAGCCCATTCGTATTTCGGTGTCGGCGGCCAACTTTAATAGCTTTTATAAGGATTACTTAGGCTGTGTGGCTGGCTTGCTGCCGGTGAACTTCCGCCAAGTGGCCAAAAGTAAGGTGTTGTTTAAAGGGGGTGGCGATTTCTTGGATAAGGAATCTAAGAAGAAGCTCGACCTCATCATCTTGTATGTGAAAGCCGACCCTGCGGTGAAAGCCCTGTATATCGATGGCCACAGTGATTCTTCTGGGCGCCGCTACAATAACCGTCGCTTATCCGAGCAGCGGGCAATAAAGGTCACAGACTATATGGTGAAAAAAGGTCTCGACCCTGAGATGTTCACCACCCGCTATCATGGTGAGCGCTACCCAGTGGCCAGCAATAAAACCGTCAGTGGCCGACAACAAAACCGCCGCGTTACTATTCGTCTGGAAAAAGAAGACGAAGAGATGGATCACGATTTTTAGCTTGCCTTTCCTGTCTAAATATCAATAATTACTGGTTAAATATCCAGTATTGGTTGAGTGTGTGCGACAAGTCCTTCATGTTGATTGCGATTGCTTCTTTGCGGCGGTGGAAATGCGAGATCAGCCCCAATTCCGCAACGTGCCTTTGGCCATTGGTGGTGCCAGCGATCGCCGTGGGGTGATCTCCACCTGCAACTATATTGCACGTAAGTTTGGTGTGCGCTCTGCCATGGCCAGCAGTCAGGCTAAGAAGCTGTGCCCAGATTTAGTGTTAATACCGGGCAATATGCAAAAGTACAAAACGGTCTCCAAACAGGTTATGGAGATCTTGTCCCAATACGCCATGGAGATGGAAGTGGTTTCCGTGGATGAAGCCTATCTAGAGTTAGCACCGGCCAGTAATGGGCAAATGATCGCCCAGCAAATTCGCCAAGAGATCGAGGCTGAAATTGGCATTACGGTTTCCGTGGGAATCGCGCCGAATAAATTTTTAGCTAAGGTGGCCAGTGATTGGCGCAAACCCAATGGTCAGTTTGCGGTTTTGCCCAGTGATGTGGACACGTTTGTAGCGGCTTTAGATATTAAAAAAATCCCTGGGGTGGGGCCAAAGAGTGCCGCAAAATTACATGACATGGGGATTTATACCTGTGGCCACGTGCGTGAATTAAGCCATGATGATTTATTAAAACGCTTTGGTCGATTTGGGCAGTTATTGCACGAGCGAGCCTATGGTCGCGATGAACGTCAATTAAGTAAAGGGCGACAGCGCAAGTCCATCAGTATTGAGCGCACCTTTGCAGAGGATTTGCAAAACGAAGCGGAAATTGAAACGGCACTCGAAGCCATGTGGCCAAAGTTTTTAGATCGTGTGGAATCCGCAGGATTAAACATTGAATTGCTTGCGCCGTTTGTAAAAGTAAAGTTTGCGGACTTTCATGTCACGACGTTAGCCAAGCAAAGCAGTCAGGCAACGTTTGAGCAATATGTGGATTTAATTAAACAGGCCAGTCAGCGTGATCAGCAAGCCATTCGTTTGTTGGGTTTGGGCGCTAAATTATTGCAACCTAGCGCCCAATTACCATTATTTGAGTGAAATGGATAACATCAAGTGACCTAAGGGGTCACAATATTAAATGTGCCCATTGGCTTGTCCAACATGCTGAAAAAATGAATTAAATCCAGCTTGCTGCCTTCCACGCTTAAATCATCCCCAAACAGAGTGTCTTTTAAACCCGCTTCACCCACTATGATACTCACAAATAAAGGTTGTGTGAGTTTGAGCGTGGCATCGGCTTGGGTATTGGCATTTACTTTTCTGTGATGTAAGACCGAGTTGTTCAAGGTTAATAAATAACTTTCGTTTAAATCCGTAAATGTGATTTTCACACTCAGGGTTTCACCTTCGGCTTTGTCTGCCATGATGCGAACCGACATGCTGTCAAAGAAGTTAGCGACTGGGGTTTTTAACAATACCTCTTTCATCACAGCAGGGCTGATACCTTCATCCGGTGCACCGTGGCGTAACTCATAGGCACCACTTAAATAAAAGTCACGCCAAGGGGCGGATTCTGCTTGATAACCTAATTGGTCGTAAACCTGCGCTAATAGCGCTTTTGCTGACGTATTGTCTTCTTCAGCCAGTACGACATGATTTAATAATTCCGCTAGCCAACGATAGGTTTTTTGGCTGGTTTCTGGGTCTTCACTATTGGCATCATTAAATTGTTGTTGGGCTTGTTTTAAAATGTGAGCGCTGCCGCCCATCATGTGGATATAGCGCTCAGCTGCATCAGGTTCGGGCAATGGATCTAACTTGGCAGGGTTGGCAGTGAACCAGCCAAGGTAGTTTTGATAGACCGCTTTTGCATTGTGTTTGACCGTGCCGTAATAGCCTTGGTTATGAAAATCTTGGTTTAACGCGTCTGGTAATTTTAAATTTTCTGCAATCTCATTGGGGGTAAACCCTTGGTTAAGCATGTGCACACTTTGATCATGAATAAATTTATACGTGTCCCGTTGCTTGATTAAAAAATCATTAATTTTGTCTTGTCCCCAGAGCGGCCAGTGATGGCTGGCAAAATACACATGAGCTTGAGAAAAACGGGTGCGTGCTTCGTCGATTAGCGCACTCCACAAGCGCGCATCACGAACTTTTGCCCCGCGTAAGGTGTAAAGGTTGTGTAGGTTATTGCTCAGCAATTCTGCGCCGCAAAAAGCTTTGTGCTTGGGTAGGTAAAACGTGAATTCTGCTGGGGCTTCTGAGCCGGATACCACTTGGAAGACGAGAGGCACCCCATCAATGGTCAATTGTGTGCCGGTTTCGTGAATGAGTTCAGTTGGGGCTTGAATGCCAAAGGTGCCAAAGGCAGGGCCTTTGCCTAAACCTGTGCCCACATGACCACGTTCATTACGGGCAAGGCGCTTGCCATACATGTACATGGCACGACGGCTCATAGCAGTACCGGCAATGATATTTTCGCTGGTGGCTTCTTCTTCAAATCCGGCCGGTGCAATGATGCGCAGGCTCGCTTTTTCGCCTTCACTTAAATGTTGCAGAACCCCTTGAACGCCACCAAAGTGATCAATGTGACTGTGAGTGAACAAGATAGCTTTTACTTCTTTTACGCCTAAATGTTTTTGCGCAAACAAAAACGCGGCGCTGGCGGTTTCGCGGGCGGTCAGCGGGTCCACAATGATCCAGCCATTATCGCTTTCAATAATGCTCATGTTAGCTAGATCAAAACCACGTAATTGATATACGCCCTCGGTGACCTTGAATAATCCGTTAATGTTATTTAATGCCGCTTGTCGCCATAAGCTGGGGTTTACCGACGCTGGCGGGTTGTCACCGTTTGCATCAATAAACCGATATTCAGGCATGTTCCAAACCGTACCGCCTTGCAAGTGGGGGATAACGAGTGATTCAGGCTGAGCAATGAGACCTTTGCGAGCGTTTTCAAAATCTTGTGTATTGGCAAACGGGCGTTTTTCTAAAAAAGCATCATTGGCTTTTTGCGTGGCAAGGGTCGGGGCGGTGTGACCTTGCTCATTTGCATCTGGGGTCCACTTCGGGCTGTCGCAGGCTTCGATTAAGCAAACAATACTGAGCACAATGGCAATGCGATACATAAGGGCCTCGTTATTTTTGTTTTGGCCCAGTGTAGAGAATATTGTGTTTAGGTGTGTGGACGATATCGGACAACTTTCTATAGTTAAACGACTCGAGACTCTAGCGGATCTCTATTGGGGTTGGTGTTTTTCTAAGCAATTACAGACGGTTTGATCCTCGAGGCTACTATACTGATTTAAAATATGTGTTTTCTGTGGACTTTGCTAAGCGTGTTATCCCTCATAGTTTGGTAAGCTGTCGGTCTATTCATGAATCTGCCCATTTCGTTATCTAGTGGCAGGTGGTGTTTTCTCAGTTAAGGATGTCTTATGCGCTCCATGGGTTCTGATTTTGACCCTAATCAATCCATAGACTGGTCTGTTGTTAAACAGATCTGGCCTTACCTTACGGAATTTAAGCGTCGCGTGTTCTTGGCCCTTATGTGTTTAGTGTTGGCTAAGCTTGCCAGTGTGGGCATGCCATTTGTGTTAAAGCAGGTGGTGGATGGCTTGGATACCCAAATGCAAAACCAGGCTTTAGTGGTGGTGCCTATTGCGTTGATTTTGGCCTATGGCTTTGTGCGCTTGAGCAATGTGCTGTTAGGTGAAATCCGCGATACCTTATTTGGCCGCGTCACCGAGCGCGCCATGCGCCGCATTGGTTTGACTGTATTTAAGCATCTGCATGATTTGGATTTAGCCTTTCATTTGTCCCGCCGTACTGGTGGACTGTCTCGTGATATTGAACGTGGCACTAATGGCATTAGCTTTTTGATGCGCTTTTTGGTGTTCAATATTGTGCCTACGTTCTTAGAATTATTTTTGGTCATGGGTATTTTATGGCAGCAGTATCGCTTTGAATTTGCGCTGATCGTGTTTGTGTCTGTGGTGTCGTATGTGTGGTTTTCGAAAAAAACCACGGATTGGCGCACGCAATTTATTCGTGAGGCCAATCAGGCGGATAGCCGTTCCAGCTCCCGTGCGGTAGACAGCCTATTAAATTTTGAGACGGTGAAATATTTCACCAATGAGCAATATGAATCCAAGTTGTACGATGAAGAGCTGGCAAGCTGGGAAAAAGCCAAGCGCAAAAATCGCCTGACCTTGTTTTTATTAAACGGTGGGCAAGCTCTGATTATCTCGGCGTCCATGACGGCCATGTTGCTATTAGCGGCTCATGAGGTTAGCCAAGGGGTGATGACCATAGGGGACTTTGTATTGGTGAATGCCTTTATGATGCAAATTTTTATGCCGCTGAACTTCTTGGGCTTTGTGTATCGTGAGATCAAAAGTTCCATGACCAACATTGAAAAAATGTTCGCGCTATTAAAAGTGGTCCCTCAGGTGGCGGATAAGCCGGATGTCAAAGCCTTAACCGTTGATAAAGGCTTGATCGAATTTAAACATGTGAGTTTCAGCTATGATGAGCGTCCGATTTTAGATGATGTGAGTTTTACCGTTTTGCCCGGCGAAAAGCTGGCTTTAGTGGGCAGCAGCGGGGCAGGTAAATCCACCATTGGTAAACTGTTATTCCGTTTTTATGATGCCACCCAGGGTGAAATTTTAATTGATGGGCAAAATATTCGCGATTGCTCGCAGAAAAGTTTGCGCCAAGCCATCGGCGTGGTGCCGCAAGATACAGTGCTGTTTAACTCAACGTTAATGGAAAATGTCCGTTATGGTCGCCCTGATGCATCCGATGACGAAGTGAAGCACGCCATTAAATTAGCCCACTTAGAGGATTTTGTATCTCGATTACCCAAGGGCTATGACACAGAGGTGGGTGAGCGAGGTCTAAAACTCTCCGGCGGTGAAAAACAACGAGTGGCCATTGCCCGAACCATTTTAAAACGTCCAAATATTTTGCTGTTTGACGAAGCCACCAGTTCGTTAGATAGCGCATCAGAAAAAGCCGTATTAGATGCCATTAATGAAGTCTCCCAAGGTAAAAGCAGTGTGGTGATCGCCCATCGACTTTCTACCGTGGTGAACGCCCATCGCATTCTGGTGTTAGATAAAGGCAAGATCATCGAGCAGGGCAACCATAAAACCCTAATGGCCCAGCACGGGCGTTACGCGGATTTATGGAACATGCAGCAACACGACGGGGCGGATGCATGAACCTGTTATTGATTGATGCCATGAATCTGATTCG
>JBFEWA010000178.1:0-6547 GCA_041546605.1 Bermanella sp. | reverse complement strand
CGTGTGGCTTGGCATTCCTCCAAGCCAACAACCTCACAATACGCAAAGTAAAATTAATGGCTTAGCCTTGAGTGAACAAGACATCATGTGTCGACCTGGGAATATGGAATTTGAACTCTCCACCCCAGACGACTTTGACATATTTGGCGTGGTCATCACGCATGAGAAACTCAATTATTACGCTCAACAACAAGGTATAAATATTCACTGGCAGGATGTTTTAGAAAATGAACGCCTAGCCATACCACAAGACACTTACACGGCTTTCAACTACTTATTAAACCGACTATTAAACAAAGATAATCAAGCTCACAGCACACCAGAGCACCTCACTCAGGATCTCATACTCATGGGACTGATGGACGTGTTAAGTAAAGAGTCCCCGAATCAAACCATACATACCAGTTATCATCACAGAAAAACCATCGTCAATACCGCGCGCGACTTCCTTCAACAACATCATGACCGCGCCATTACTCTGACTGAATTATGCGAAGCCTGCCATACCAGCCGTCGCACACTACAAAATAGCTTTGAAACCATTCTGGGCATTTCACCTATTCAGTATTTGCGTTTTACCCGTTTAAATGGCGTGCGTCGTGATTTGAAAGCATCCAACAGTGACGAGCAAATAGGCGACATTGCCGCCCGCTGGGGATTTTGGCATTTAAGCCAGTTTGCGAAGGATTATAAAAATGTGTTTGGGGAATTACCGAAGCAAACATTAAATAGCATAAAGCAAACTTAACTATTAGTAGCATAAAAAAAGCGCCTTTCGGCGCTTCTCTTTTATTTTAGATCTAGATTAAACATCACTTCTTAACCCAAGTCGTCCCTTCTCGGCTATCCTGTAATTCAATGCCTTGCGCATCCAAATCATTTCGGATCTGATCCGCTAGCGCAAAGTCTTTGTCTTTCTTCGCTTGCTTGCGTTTTTCGATCATATCTTGAATATAGGCTTCGTCAATATCCACACCCTGCTTGAAGTAGTCTTCTGGATTGGTTTGCAAGCAACCTAATACATCCGCAAAGGTTTTTAGCAAAGTGGCCAGCTTATCTTTTTCTGCACCTTCTGCTTTATTAATGTGAGATACGAGATCAAACATCACAGCAATGGCTTTAGGGGTATTAAAGTCATCGTCCATGGCGGATTTAAATTGCTCAGCAAAGCCGGACAATTGAGTATCCGCTAAATCCAGCTCAACAGTAAGATCACAACCTTTCAGAGCATTGTACAAACGATCTAATTTGGTTTGGGCATCTTGCAAGCCAGCTTGGCTGTAGTTAATTTCACTACGGTATTGCACAGACGCTAAGAAGAAACGAATCACTTCGGCATCATATTCTTTTAACACATCACGAATGGTGAAGAAGTTACCCAATGACTTGGACATTTTTTCGCCATCAATGCGCAATGCGCCCGCATGCATCCAGGTATTCGCATAGTGTTCGCCGGTTGCCGCTTCACTTTGAGCAATTTCATTTTCGTGGTGTGGGAATTTTAAATCTGGGCCACCGCCGTGAATATCAAAGTTATTACCCAAGCAGCAGGTGGACATTACTGAACACTCAATGTGCCAACCTGGACGACCTTCACCCCAAGGGCTTGACCAAGATGGCTCACCCGGTTTGGCTGACTTCCACAATACGAAGTCTAATGGATCTTCTTTTTCTTCGGTGACCTCGATACGAGCACCGCTTTCTAACTCTTCTAATACTTTGCCAGAAAGCTTGCCGTAACCGTCAAATTTACGCACACGGTAATACACGTCACCATTAGAGGCCGCATAGGCAAATCCTTTATCAATTAGGGTTTGTACCATGCTAATAATGCCATCGATGTGATCTGTGGCTTTTGGTTCGCTATTTGGGGTTAGCACATTTAATTTGGCGAAATCTTCATTCATGGCGTCAACCATGCGATCCACCAACACATTAAACGGCTCGTTGTTTTCAACCGCACGGTTAATGATTTTATCGTCGATATCCGTGATATTACGAATGTAGTTCACGTCATAACCGCGATGACGCAAATAACGCACGATCACATCAAAAGACACCATCACACGCGCGTGACCCATGTGACAAAAATCGTATACCGTCATGCCACACACATACATGCCAACTTTGCCAGCTTGCAGTGGTTTAAACTCTTCTTTTTGACGGGTTAACGTATTGTATATTTTTAGGGTCATAATCTTTCTACTTTGAATGGTGCTCATGGCACCCTACATTTTGAATACTTTAATGGTTAACTGAGCATCACTCGCTGATGCGAGTTCCTACAATCATCATTAGCTATTAAGCGATTTATCTTCGCGCAAACCAATGGTTAAGTTAAATACCGGCTTATCACTGGTGTGATCAAAACGATCCGCCACGTAATAACCTTCACGCTCAAACTGGAACACGGTTTCAGGCTTGGCTGCGGCCAACGCAGGTTCAATTAAACCTGTGGTTACAACCAAAGACTCAGGGTTTAAACAATCCATGAAGTCTTTTTTACCGCTATCTGGGTTTGCATCTAAGAATAAACGATCATACATGCGCAATTCAGCTTCCACCGCATGTTTCGTGCTCACCCAGTGCACCACACCTTTTGGTTTGTCACCATCAGCTGGATCACAGCCTAATGTATTTTCGATCAAGGTGGCGTTTACTTGAGTGATATTGCCTTCGGCGTCTTTTTCGAAACCATCGGCTTCAATCACATAACCGTGACGCAAACGAATACGCTTACCTACGCAGAATTTTTTCTTAAATTTCTTGCTGTATTCCTCTTTGAAATCGTCTTTATCAATATAGATTTCATTGGTGAATGGAATATCACGTTCACCCAATTCAGCATGGTCTTGTAAGAAAGGTACTAACAAATTCTCTTCATAATCCGCAGGTAAATTAGAGATCACCACTTTTAGCGGATTAAGCACACACATAGCACGTGGTGCATTTTGGTTTAAATCATCACGAATGAAAAATTCCAATTGCGCAACATCCACTGTGCCATCGGTTTTGGCCACTGCTAAGCTGTCACAGAAATTGCGAATGGCTGTTGGTGTATAACCACGACGGCGCATACCACTAATGGTTGGCATACGTGGGTCATCCCAACCAGCAACCACGTTACCTTCTACCAAGGCACGTAACTTACGTTTACTGGTTACGGTGTAGTTAATATTTAGACGACCAAATTCGTATTGATGTGGCTCTGCTGGTGTCTCTAAATTTTCGATAAACCAATCATATAATGGGCGGTGATCCGCAAACTCTAGAGTACACACAGAATGGGTAATGCCCTCAATGGCATCAGACTGGCCATGGGCAAAGTCGTAACTTGGGTAGATACACCACTTGTCACCGGTTTGGTGGTGAGTGGCTTTCTTGATACGGTAAATGTACGGGTCACGCATACTCATATTAGGTGACGCCATATCAATTTTCACACGCAAACCGCAGGCGCCTTCGTCGAATTCGCCAGCACGCATTTTCTCAAACAATGCTAGGTTTTCTTCTACGCTACGATCACGATATGGACTGTTCTTACCCGGGGTTTCAAAGTTACCGCGATATTCCTTGGCTTCTTCTGGTGATAAATCACACACATAGGCTTTACCAGCTTTGATCAAGTCAAGCGCCCAAGTGTACAGCTGATCGAAATAATCCGAGGTATAGCGCACATCCCCTGCCCATTGGAAACCTAACCAACGCACGTCGTCTTGAATAGACTGTACGTATTCGTCTTCTTCTTTCTCTGGGTTGGTATCGTCAAAACGCAGGTTACACTGACCGCCAAATTGCTGGGCTAGGCCAAAGTTTAAGCAGATGGATTTTGCGTGACCAATATGCAGATAGCCATTTGGCTCGGGTGGGAAACGAGTCACGATGTTGCTGTGCTTACCACTGGCAAGGTCTTCGTTAATGATTTTCTCGATAAAATTAACGGGTTTTGCCTTTTCTTCTGTCATTTCTTAAGCTCAATTAAATAGGCCTTGGGCGTCTCTAAGGATAGAGTCGGGAGATTTCCCCTGTCCGCTGGCTAGAAAAATATAAAAGCCGTATTATACGCACCCTTTAAACACAAGCACATAGAAAAGGTGGTCCCGTGACTCAGGTTGTACTAAAAACCAGTTTTGGCGACATTAAGTTGTCCCTAGATGCAGAAAAAGCCCCTAAAACTGTTGAAAATTTCGTCAACTACGTAAAAGAAGGTTTCTTCGACGGCTTAATCTTCCACCGTGTCATCGATGGTTTCATGATTCAAGGTGGCGGTATGGAAGCCGACATGTCTCAACGCCCTGCCACTCAAGGCAGCATTGAGAACGAAGCCGACAATGGCCTATCCAATAAAGCTGGCACCATCGCTATGGCCCGCACCATGGACCCACACAGTGCCTCTAGCCAATTCTTCATTAACGTGAAAGACAACGGATTCCTAGACCACACTGGCAAAAACCCTGAAGGCTGGGGCTACTGCGTATTCGGTGAAGTGGTTGAAGGTATGGACGTGGTAAACCGCATCAAAGGCGTAAAAACCACCATGGCCATGGGCCACCAAGACGTGCCAGTTGAGCCTATCACCATCGACAGCACTGAAATCGTAGAATAAGCCAGATATGAGCACTTGGTTCATCAGTGACTTACATCTAGCACCAGAGGAAACCCGCATCACTGCGGGTTTTCTTGATTTCATGCTAGAACCTCAAGCCGGTGACACCCTGTACATCTTGGGTGACTTTTTTAACTACTGGATTGGGGATGACGTTCAAGACCCGTATATCGAGCAGATCCAACAAGTATTGAAGGCCAGCGCGGATCGCGGCGTGCAAATCTTCTTCATGCATGGCAATCGTGATTTTTTACTAGGCGAAGCATTTTGCCAACGAGCCGGCATGACATTACTAGAAGATCCAACCCTTATTAGCCTAGATGGGGAACCCGCCCTGCTCATGCACGGTGACAGCCTGTGCACTCAGGACTTGGCCTATATGGAATTCCGTAAAATGGCCCGTAACCCTCAATGGCAGACTCAGTTTTTAAGCCAGCCCATTGAAGATCGCATCGCTTATGCGCAAAAAGCCCGAGCTGAAAGCCAATCCAGCAACAGCATGAAAGACGATGCCATTATGGACGTAACCCCTGCTGAAGTGGATAAAGCCCTGACCCAAGCGAACTGTCAGCGCATGATTCATGGCCACACTCACCGCCCAGCCATTCACAAATGGCAGTATGAAGCCCAAGGGCGCGAGCGCATTGTATTAGGCGATTGGTATGACAAAGGCTGGTATCTGAAAGTGAGCAAAGGCCAATATAACCTAGTGGATTTTGACCTACCCACGCTTAATGCTTAACTCTTACCACCTAGAAGGAGCCAGTATGATCTTACGCTTACTCATTGTTGCCATGATGCTACTGGCCATTGCTAAGTATTATTTACATGACTCTAAACCTGCACAGCAAACACGCCCTGCACAGCAAGTAGAAGACATTCAGAACCAACTGGATGATATTCAACGCCAGCAGGAAGCTCGTCGCCAGCAGCAATTAGAAGCCATAGGCATCGAAAAATGATGCACATCAAGGGGTAAATTGATTACCCCTTTTATTCTCCTTAAGGAATCCTATACTTAAAGGATCAACTTGGGAGAATCCTCATGCACGACAACCTTATTCCTTTTCTGGGTTATTGCGCCTTAGTTAATATTGGTGTGATTTTAATCTGGTTTGTTTCAATATTAGTTGCAAGAGACGCCATATTAAATCTTCACAGTAAGATTTTTATGATTCCTGCAGAAGAAATTCTACCCATACATTACAAGCTCATTGGGCAATTCAAATTACTCAACATTTTGTTTTTTATCACCCCATGGTTAGTTTTGACATTAGGTAAATAGACAAAATAAAAGGCACTTTCATAAAACAACGTAATGAAAGTGCCTAATTAAAGCAAAAGCGTTAAAACTTCTAGAATTAGATATTCAGTTGCTTCGCAATAATCTCATTCATGATTTCACGAGTCCCCCCACCAATTGAGAGTATGCGGTTATCTCGATATAAACGCTCCACCAAGCTCTCTCGCATCAACCCCATACCACCAAAGATTTGCACGGCTTCATAGGTAATATAATCGCTGGTGTCTGTGGCAAAGTTCTTGGCCATACTCACTTGTTTCACCTGATCTACACCTGCATTCATATTTGCAGCCACGTTGTACATCATGGTTTTACTGACTTCTAGCTTAGTAGCCATTTCAACCAGCTTGTGTT
This sequence comes from Bermanella sp., assembly GCA_041546605.1. GTDB lineage: Bacteria > Pseudomonadota > Gammaproteobacteria > Pseudomonadales > Oceanobacteraceae > Bermanella. The sequence continues at coordinate 284 of JBFEWA010000178.1, read as the reverse complement.
TAATCACTTGATACTTACCTATGGCACGTCCAAAGGCTTCACGTTCTTTTACATATTTATAGCATTCCTCTAAAGCCAATTCAGAGGTCATATTGGCCATGGAAGTCAACATCAGGCGCTCATTTTGGAAGTTAGTCATAATGGCGAAGAAACCCGTGTTCTCCACACCAATTAAATTTTCAGCTGGCACCAAGCAGTCTTCAAAGAATAATTCAGCCGTATCCGATGCCCACCAACACATTTTTTTAAGGCTACGACCCACGGTAAAGCCCGATGTGCCTTTT
>JBFEWA010000099.1:0-9021 GCA_041546605.1 Bermanella sp. | reverse complement strand
TTGCTGGGCACACAGGATATCGGAGCGGCTGTCTCCCACCATCAAACAGCTATCCTCCGGTACAGAAAGTTGCTGCAAAATATGTTGTAGCGGCATGGGGCTAGGCTTTTTCTCAGGCAAGCTATCGCCACCCAACACCATAGCAAAGTAGTGATCTATCCCTAGATGCTGTAATAATTCTGGCAAAAATTGCACTGGCTTATTGGTTAATAGGGCCAGTTGCTTGCCTTGCTGTTTCAGGGTATCTAATAGTGACTCAACACCTGGATACAACTGGCTTTCTTTGCACAACACACCGCTATAGCTTTGTAAAAACTGCTTATGCAGCGCGCTGATTTGAGATAAAGGCATGCCTGGCTGAATGAACTGTGCCGCTCTTTCCACCAATTTGGCACTGCCATTTCCCACCCAAGAACGCACCTGTGATGCGCTCACTTGCGGCAAGCATGATTGATCCAGGGCCGCATTTAACGCCAACGTCAGATCCGGCACGCTATCCACTAGGGTGCCATCCAAATCGAATACAAAGGTGTGATATTGAGATAATGAGGTCATAAAAAAAGCCTCCAAAGGAGGCTCTCAACAGTAATTAATGGTTAGGCTGTGGCTTTTGCGATTTCGTCACGCATAGCAGCAATGGTGGCTTGATAGTCTGGGGCGTTAAAAATAGCTGAGCCCGCCACAAACGTATCGGCACCGGCAGCGGCAATCTCGCCAATGTTATCCACTTTCACACCACCATCAATTTCCAAGCGGATATCAAAACCGGAGGCATCAATTTTTGCACGAGCCGCTCTTAGCTTATCTAAGGTCGCTGGAATAAAGCTTTGGCCGCCAAAACCTGGGTTTACGGACATCAGCAGAATCATGTCTACCTTATCCATCACGTAATCTAGGTAATGCAGTGGCGTTGCCGGGTTGAACACCAAGCCAGACTTACAACCGGCACTTTTAATTAACTGCAAAGAGCGGTCAATATGATCCGAGGCTTCTGGGTGGAAGGTAATATAACTGGCACCGGCTTCGGCAAAGTCGCCAATCATGCGATCCACAGGACTCACCATTAAGTGCACGTCGATCGGTGCCGTCACACCGTGATTTCTTAGGGCTTTGCACACCATAGGGCCAATGGTGAGGTTCGGTACATAGTGATTATCCATCACGTCAAAGTGCACAATGTCCGCACCTGCGGCTAATACGTTATCCACTTCTTCCCCTAGACGGGCAAAGTCTGCAGACAAAATAGACGGGGCGATCAATGGGGTTTTGTTAGATGCCGTGCTCATGACTACTCTCAAATCAAATCAAGGGCGCCATTGTACCTAATTTTGTGGCAAATGCCTCTTACCGCATAAGCCTTCGCCCCATGGCCAAGTTAGTGCTTATTCACAAGTTTGATATAAGCGTTTTGCTTTTATCGGGTATTTTGATTAATCTTCAAAGATCTGTCGCAACCAGCCCATATACTACCCAATTCCTATCATTGGCAGCTAAGACAGAAACAATAATAAAAAAGATAATACGATTCTCAATTTAGGCTCAATTATGTACCCGTTACGCATTTCTTTGGCTTTCGTTCTGCTTGCCTTAATGGCATTTTCACTCATTCCTATCGCACTGTTTCGCCCTATGCATCGCAATAATATGGCGGTCATTTCACGCATTTGCGGTCGAGTGATGCTGTGGTATTGGGGGGCGGCCATCAAAATCGAACACGAAGAACGCCTTCAACCGGACCAACCCAGTGTCATGATTGCCAACCATCAAGACACTCAGGATATTTTTTTCGCCATCAGCGTCATTCGTAATGGCACGGTAACACTAGGCAAATGGGAAATGATCTACATCCCATTTATTGGCTGGCTGTACTATTTAGCCGGCAACATTTTAATTAAACGCAGCAATAAAGAAAAAGCACAAAAAGCCCTGAGCGTTGCCGGCACAAGAATGAAGACAAATCGGTTATCGGTTTTGATTTTCCCTGAAGGCACCCGCAACTGGGGCAAACCTTTACCCTTCAAATTAGGGGCGTTTAAATTAGCCATTGAAGCGCAAGTGCCCATCCAACCCATTTGTTTTTCACTGCGTCATATCACTATGGACTATAAAAAATGGTGCACAGGGACAGTGAAAGTGAAATGTTTGGAGCCCATTAGTACAGAAGGCATGACACAGGAAGACGCAGTGGAGCTGGCCGTGCGTTGTCGCAAATTAATGGAAGAAGAGTGTATTAAGATCAGCAAGTAATTAGATTTTTCCTTGTTGGGTATTATTAAAATCCAACAAGGAGCATTTATAAATTACTTTTTACGACGGGCTTTTTTGATTTTATCGTAAGCGGTTTGGATTTCCTGGGTTTTCTCTTTGGCGAGACGCATCATTTCTTCGGGCAACCCTTTTGCCACTAACTTATCCGGATGATGCTGACTCATCAGCTTACGGTAAGCGGTTTTTAACTCAGCATCCGTTGCACCTTCTTTAACACCCAACACCCCATAGGCAATTTTGACTTCGTCATGACTGTGGCGGAATTGCTCGTTAAAACGTCCACGGAACTGCTCTTGCGACGCCCGCACACGGGTGTGAATCAACTCAAACTGCAACGCACTGATGCCGAGCGTACGACACACGCGATCCAACAAGTATTTTTCTTGTAAACTCAATTGCCCATCGGCATAAGCCATGCTCAATAAAATTTCTAAAAACATTTGGATAAGCGAGCCACGATGTCCCACCGCCCGCATGAAATGTTGTAACTCTTTTTGCAAATCCAAATGCGGGCTTTTGCCTTCATTAAAGTATTCAATGGCTTCTAAACGTTGTTTTTCATTCAGCCCCATTTGATCCATGATAAAGCGCGCTTGCTCGATTTCCGATTCGCTGACTCGGCCATCGCTTTTGGCTAACTGCCCCATCAATAAAAACGTCACACGGAAAAACGCATTTTGACTGGCGCCACGCTGACCGCTTGGGCTTTCTTGGCGGGCGTACATTTGATCAAACGCATTGCCCACTAAAAAACCCAATACTAATCCAAACGGCCCGCCCGCAAACAAGCCAACAAAGGCGCCAATGATTTTCCCGGCCCAGTTTTGTTTATTCATGAAACTCCCGTAAATGCTGATCCAGTGCTTGCAAACGCTGTGGCGTTCCCACATCCAGCCAATAATCAGTATAGACTTCGCCACTCACTTGCTGCTTGGCCATGGCTTGTTTCAGTAGCGGCGCTAAGCGAAAGGCGCCAGACTCACACTCAGCAAACAAATCTTTATGCAAAATACTGGCGCCGCTAAAGGTATAAGTTTGCTCGTCCGCTAGAGGTAAGCACACCTGGCCGTCCTGCAAGGCAAAGTCACCACCTTGGTTATGCTCAGGGTTAGGCACCAACCAAAGGTGTGCCAAGCCATTTAAATGGGTTTGTTGTAATTGGCTGTAATCTAAATCCAACCACACATCACCATTGATCACGCAAAACGCATCCTCGCCATTTTGTGTCAGCAAAGGTAAGGCTTTAAAAATACCACCGCCGGTTTCTAACGGCTCACCTTCCGGGCTATACAGGATTTGACAGCCTAGCTGCTGGCCATCTTTTAGATGGGCCTCGATCTGTTCCCCTAAATACGCGTGATTAATCACGATGCGCTCAAATCCTGCAGCCACTAATTTACGCACATGGTGTTCAATCAATGGCATACCCGCCACCTGCAACATGGGCTTAGGGGTATGATCGGTTAGTGGGCGCATGCGGGTGCCAAAACCCGCAGCCAAAATCATGGCCGTTTTCATCATGGCGTAGTTACCGTTTCCAATTCCGGCAGCAAACGCTGACGTAACCACTGGTTAAACCCACTGAGTGAATCGTACTGCCCTGAGATTTCAACGATGTAATTCAGCGTACGCGGAATATCATTCAAGTAACCGCTTTTGCCATCCCTGTGATTCAGGCGAGCAAAAATACCCACGGCTTTTAAATGGCGTTGAATCCCCATCCAATCAAACCACAACATGAGTTGCTCATCACTGATGGCACCCATCAAGCCCGCTTCTCGCGCCTTGGCAAAATAATCCATGGCCCACTGCTGCACATTTTCCAATGGCCAAGCCACATAACAGTCACGTAACAGACTCACCACGTCATAGGTGATGGGGCCCAATACCGCATCTTGAAAATCAATAATCCCCAATGTGTCGTCTTCTAACACCATAAGGTTACGGCTGTGATAATCCCGATGCACCGGCACTTGAATCTGCCCTAAAGCGCTTTCACGCAGCATGGCAAAAGTGTCGTGAAGCATAGTTTTTTCTTGATCGGACAAGCTCATTTCAAGGTGAGTGCCTAAATACCAATCGGTAAATAAGGCCATTTCACGATCAAGCAATGCCGCGTCATAAGGGGGTAAGGGCAATTGGGTCTGCTGAATGCCTACCAAGGCCGCAAGTGCTTGGTTGTACAAACCATCGGCACTGGCCTCATTTAACATAGGTAGCAAGAGTTGATCACCCATGTCGCTTAATAGCATGAAACCTTGGGCTAAATCCGCTTTGATGATCTGCGGCACATTCACCCCTTGCTCACCCCAAGCTTGGGCAATGCGCACAAAAGGCTCACTATTTTCTTTATCTGGGGGCGCATCCACGGCAATATAGCGGCCGGTTGCGGTGTGTTGACGAAAATAACGACGAAAGCTGGCATCACCCGAAACCACCTCAAGGGAACCTTGCGGCGTCTCTTGGTTCATAGCTAGGGCATCAAATACCCAATTTTGTAAAGATTGTTGGCGTACATCCATGATGAACACTGGCCCTTATTTGGGATAAAACGTACAATTTTGATTTTGCCCCGCACAATAACATAAGTTTTAGCTTTGATTAGGAATTTCAACAATATGCCACGCCAAGGGCTACTCTTTCTTGCCATTGTGGCCGCACAAAGTCAGGCTAATCCCATTGCGCCTTATGATCAATTGGGCTGGACGTCCAGAGATCGCCTACCCGCTGAACAACAGCAAGCTCTACCTAGTTTTTGCAGCGGTAATTATGTGGCCGAACCCTTAAGCTTTGATAGCAATGGCTCCATGGAAATTCAGAGCGATCACGGCGAATTCATCGAAAACAAAGGGGCCAGCTTTTCCGGCAATGTGGTATTACAGCAAAACGGCCACCTCATTAATGCCGACCAAGCCACTTATAATCAAATCTCTGGGGAAACCCAATTTAACGGCCATATTCGCTTTTTAAGTGACGAGCTATCCATGGCTGCTGGCACCATGGACTACAACATCAATACAGGCAAAGCCTCCCTCAGCCAAACCCACTATGTGATTGCGCCACTGCATCTACGGGGTGAAGCCGGTCGCATTGAATTGATCGAACAAAATAGCGCCAGCTTATTCGATGCCAGCTACACCTTTTGTGAGCCCGGCCATAATGACTGGGACATTGCCGCCAGTGAGATTTTCTTAAATCAAGCCGAGGGTTATGGCGAAGCTTGGCATGGCCGTTTGCGTATCAAAGAAGTGCCTGTGATGTACTTGCCCTACTATCGCTTTCCATTAGGGCCGGATCGTTTAACCGGTTTCTTGAACCCAGAAATCAGCCTAAGTGTGCGCAGCCCAGGTGGTGAGATTGAGCAAACCGAAATTCGTGTGAATCAATTTGCTACACCGTTTTATTTCAATATTGCGCCAAACTATGACGACACCTACACCCCGCGATTTATTGATGGCCACGGCATCATTCATGAAAATGAATTTCGCTATCTAAATGGCGCTGGTCGCGGTGACTTGAGTGTCAGCTATCTAGGCAATGACGAAGCCAACGACAAGAGCGGCGAAGACTTTCGTCAACAAGAACGCTGGTCGCGCTCCTTGCATCACGCAGGTCAATTTAGTCAGCACATCCAAAACCGCATTCATTACGATGAAGTGAGCGACATGGATTTTGAAGACGACTTTAATCGTACCGGCATCATCAACCGCGCCAGTCATTTAAAACAAAATGCCGAGGTGGAATACAATGATGGTGCTTGGCAGTTGCTCACGCGCATGGAGCAATACCAAACCATAGATGAAAACATTGCCGCCAGCAGTCGACCGTTTAGTCGTTTGCCACAAGTAGAGTTATCCAAACTCAATCACTTAACCTACAACCAGTTTAATTACGACGCCAAGGTTCAAGCCACGCGCTTCACCCGTGACCACAAAGACATTACCAGTGACACCAGCCTCATTGATGGCGAGCGTTTTCATGTGCAAGCCAGCGTGAGTTATCCGTGGCAACAAGCCTATGGCTTCTTAACGCCCAAAATAGAAGCCCTGTACACACAATACAGTTTTCAAAATGTCAGCGACACCTTGCTAGCCAGTGATTACGCAGAAGAAGTGGATCGCAGCGTCACCATTAGCAGCATAGATGGTGGTTTGTTTTTCGAACGTAACTTCCAATTCATGGATCACAGCTTTGTACAAACCTTAGAGCCGCGCATCATGTTGGCCTACATCCCGTATGTGGATCAAAGCCAAATTCCACTATTCGATACCACTCAAACCACGTTCAGCTACGGCCAATTGTTCCGCGCCAATCGCTTTACTGGTTTGGATCGTGTGGGTGACACCCAGCAAGTGAGTCTCGGTTTAACCACCCGCTTCTTAAATGAATCCGGTGTCGAAGTCATGCGCGCCAGTATCGGTCAAATTCACTATCTTGCGGATCGTAAAGTGGAGTTAGCCTTTGGCGATACCACGCTAGAAGAGCAAGACACCCTTTCCAGTTCATCTCTTGCCGGTGAATTCCAATGGTTGTTCGCTGAAAACTGGCGCACCCGCTTAGATGTACAGTACAACCCCCATGCCGAGCAAGACGCCGAGCCGGTTGAAAAAGCCAGCGCACAATTAAACTATCAAAGCCCAAACAGTTGGTTATTTGATATGAACTTCAGTCACGTTGAAGCCACCCGCCAGAAACAAGTGGGCATTGCCTTCTTTGTACCAGTCAATGACAGCTGGGCGTTTTATGCGCAAAAGAAACACGACATCTGGCCCTATGCAGACGCTGAAAAACAAACATTAGAAGATGAACATTTATTGAACATTGAAGGCTTGGTGGGCATCGAATATCAAAATTGTTGTTGGCGCGCCCAATTTACATACGAAGAACACACTCGCAGTGACAGCACCAAGGATTACCAATACATGCTGCAACTGCATTTAAAAGGCTTAGGCATCATCGGCAGCAAGAGTGATGACATCTTAAGCGAACGCATTTTAGGTTACGATCAGAGGCAAATACATGATTACTAAACCCCTACAGCGCCATTGGTTTCGCGCTGTTTTCACCTCGTTATTATTCAGCGTGCCATTTGCACAGGCGCAACTGCAAAGCATTGACCGCATCTCTGCCGTGGTGGATGACGACATCATCATGCAAAGTGAATTAGACGAGCGTGTGGATGTGGTGAAAACCCAGAGCAAAGGCATGCGCTTGCCGCCAAACGATATCCTAAAACAGCAGGTGCTTGAGCGCTTAATTGTGGAAAGCATTCAATTACAAATGGCAGAACGCTCAGGCATTCGCGTAAGTGATCAGCAACTAAACCAAACCATCGAAACCATCGCCAAACAAAACGGCATGAGTTTGCGCCAATTTCAAAAAGCCTTAGAAAAAGACGGCGTACCGTATGCGCAAGCCCGTGAACAAATTCGTCGTGAGCGTGTGATTTCAGAAGTGCAGCGCTACCGTGTGGGCAGCAAAATTCAAATCAGCGAACAAGACATTGATGGCTTTTTAAATAGTGCCCGTGGCCAGAGCGCCACTCAAGAAGAATACCGCTTAGGTCACATCTTGATTCAAGTGCCAAGCCAAGCGAATAAATCCCAATTAAAAAATGCACAAGACAAAGCCAAAAAACTGGTTAAAGAACTACGCAACGGTGGCGACTTTGCACAAACCGCCATTGCTAACTCGGAAGGTCGTAACGCATTAAAAGGCGGTGATCTTGGCTGGCGTAAAGAAGGTGAATTACCTTCTTTGTTTGCGGACATCGTTCCAAGTTTGAAAAAAGGCGGCATCAGTGACCCTATTCGCAGCGCCAGTGGGTTTCACATTATTAAAATCGTCGACAAGCGCGGTGGTGATCAACAATTGGTGCGTCAAACCCGAGCGCGTCACATCTTGATTCAAGAGACCACCATTCGTAACGCCAAGCAAAGCGAGAAACTCATTAACGAGTTATATCAGCGCGTGCAAAAAGGCGAAGACTTTGCCAAATTAGCAAAAGAATTCTCCGATGACCCTGGCAGCAAAGTCAGCGGTGGCGACTTAAACTGGATCAACGATGGCGACATGGTGCCTGCGTTTGAGAAAACCATGAAAGCCACCAAAAAAGGCCAAACCAGCAAGCCGTTTAAATCCCGTTTCGGCTGGCACATTTTGCAAGTTACCGACTACCGTCAAAAAGACATGGGCGAAGAAGTACAGCGCAATCAAGCTCGTCAGTTATTGTATTCGCGTCGCTTTGAAGAAGAATTGCCAATTTGGTTACGCCAAATTCGCGCCGATGCTTATGTGGAAATCAAAAATGAGCTATAGATTGGCCCTCACGGTTGGTGAGCCTGCCGGCATTGGCCCAGACTTAGTGGTGGCCCTTGCCCAGCAAGCCCATAGCAGCCAAATTGTAGCCGTGTGCGACCCAGAGTTACTGACGCGCCGCGCGGCGTTATTGGGGTTAGCGTTAACGGTTAAACCCTTTGACGCCCAAGACCGCAGCCCAGCAAAGGCCGGTGAAATCTGGGTGGCCCCTGTGTCATTGGCCGAAACAGAAGTGATTGGCCAATTGAACCCGGCCAACGGCCAATACGTGTTAGATACCCTCACCCATGCTGCCCAAGGGTGCTTGGATGGTGTGTACGATGCCATGGTCACCGCCCCTGTACATAAAGGGGTGATCACTGACGCCGGCGTGGCCTTTACCGGCCACACCGAGTTCTTAGAAGAGTACACCCACACAGAACGCGTAGTGATGAT
>JBFEWA010000058.1:0-12220 GCA_041546605.1 Bermanella sp. | reverse complement strand
TTTAAGCCTCGCCCCCCCGATGCCACTGGGCTGCTCATGCTGTAGAGCATCCAGTCATCTACACGCGGTTGATGGTGGAACCAAATAGCATGATCCAAGCTGGCCACCTGCATGCCTTTTGTTGCAAAGGAAACACCGTGAGGCTGCAACGCAGTGCCCACTAGGTGAAAGTCAGAGCTGTAGGCCAGTAGTGAGTAATGCAAGGCCACATCTTGCTTGGTCCAGTCGTTAATGGGCTTAAACCACACATCTTTTTGCGGGTCACGCTTATCTGGCATGAAGATATTAATGGGATTAAGCGGACGGCTCTCGATGGGTTTATCTGAGGTGTATTTGTCACGCACCGTCTCAGGGATCATATCCGCAAACTTACGGGTGATTTCCAGCTGCGACATAATGCCATCCGGCCCATTTACTTGAGGCATGGGCATTTGATGTTCAAAACCCACCTCTGGCACCTGAAAACTGGTGTTTTGAGTCAGGATAATTTTACCGTCTTGTATGGCATCCACGCGTAATGAGGCAAAACTGCGCCCTTTTCTAAGCACTTCGACTTTATAGTCCACATGGCCATTCACGTGACCAGGTAATAAGAAGTACGCATGCATAGAATGGGGTAAAAACCCTTTTGGGGCCGCTTGTATCGCTGCATTGAGTGATTGCCCTAAAATTTGCCCCCCAAACAGGTTTTTAAAGCCCAGATCTTCGCACTCCCCACGGTACAAATAGGTTTGCGGGCCTTCATGAAGGAACTTCACGCTGAGAAGATCAATTAACTGCTGGGTGACGGCATGCATAGGGGTGTCCTTATTCGATACAACATTTTTTTATTAGATTAAACACACTAATTTTAGATTAAACACATTAAGCCTTGGTTATTCAAACACATGTTTGAACTTTACCCTGTTAGAAACGGTGTTTTCCTAAAACAGTACCATTGGTGACAAACTCGCTTTGCCCTATAATGCGCGGCTTATTTGAATATCGTAGGTAGTGGTTCATGCATCAAGTGATACCGGAACAATACTCAAGCTTATTGGCCGAGAAACAAAGCCGCATTCAAGCTCAATTTGCCCAGTTTCACGTTGGTGACATTGAAGTGTTTACCAGTGAGGCCACCCACTTCCGTCAAAGAGCGGAATTCCGCATCTGGCACGAAGGGGATGAATGCTTCCACGCCATGTTTGAACCGGGCACCAAAACGGACCCAATCAAGATCACAGACTTTCCCATTGCCAGCTTAGCCATCTGCGAATTGATGCCCAAACTGATTCAGGCCATCAATTCCCAAGCCATTCTCAAGCACAAGCTTTTCCAAGTGGAATACCTCAACACCCTATCCGGTGAAATGCTGGTGACTCTGATTTATCACAAGCAACTGGATGACGCTTGGATTGCCGCGGCGAAGCAAATTAAACAAGAGCTTGGCATTCATATCATTGGCCGTGCCCGTAAAATGCGCTTACTGCTGGATCAAGACTTTGTCATTGAAGAGCTCAACGTCGATGGTAAACAACTTAAGTACCAGCAAATTGAAGCCAGCTTTACGCAACCCAATGCCAAGGTAAATGAAAAAATGCTGAGCTGGGCCCGTAGCTGTGCCAGTGAGCCCAATACAGATTTACTGGAGCTGTATTGCGGCAACGGTAACTTTTCTTTGGCTTTGGCCGATCAATACCGCAGTGTATTTGCCACAGAAATCAGCAAAACATCCATTAATGCCGCCAATTATGCCAAACAGGCCAATAACATTGATAACGTAACTTTTGCCCGCGTGAGCGCCGAAGAATTTACCGAGCACATGAACGGTACCCACCTGCGTAAACGCTTAACTGGTTTGGGCTTAGAAGACGCCAACTTCGAAACCGTACTGGTGGACCCACCAAGAGCCGGTTTAGACGAAGCCAGTTGTGAGATGATCAGTCGCTACCCTAATATCATCTACATTAGCTGCAACCCAGATACCTTGGAGCAAAACCTCAAGCAATTAAGCAAAACCCATGAAGTGAAGCGTTTTGCCATGTTTGACCAGTTCCCTTACACCCACCACATAGAGTGCGGGGCTTACCTGCAAGCAAAATAAGGACAACGCCCTGTCCGTAACATAGGGAAGTTATCCTGCCAACAGCATGGCTTGGCAGCATTACACTTACTTACAAAACTCCAACAGAGTATCTGTGACAACGATCACATAATAGCGCTTTCTAGTACAAGCGTGCATATTTATGAAAGCGCCAGACAAATACCCATTTTTCAATTTGGTTAATACCCAGTGCCAAGCAGAGGCTGCTTTGGCTGCGCTCACTTGCTTTGGTAACAACGAAGAAAAGTCTCACTTAAAGCCGCAGGCAATTCAGCTTAAAAAAGCATTCCTGCATTCGCCAACCGAATTCTGTTTGGCCAAGCAAGTGAACACCCTGATTGCCAACTACGTAGAAGATATAGGCGAATTAAGTGATCAATTAACCATATTCATCAGTAAAGGCCTCCATCATTAGCATGACGGCCAGTCATGGCTAATGGTTTCTTTTATTCACCCCGTTCTGCTCTAAATCCCTCTTCGAACACCACACAAACACACACTTTATTACACTCACTTACAACCAAATCCAATCGTCCCTCGTATCTGTATTATCGATTTCAACTAATTGAAACATGAGATTAAGGACGAGATATGAAATGCGAGATTTGTCATAAACCCGTTTTTGGGAAGCAAGGTATTACTGTGATTGGCATTGGTGCTGCTCATGTGGACTGCTTCGAGCGTGAAAAAACCTTACATAGGATTTTTGCGGGTATTTTAATCTCAGGGTTAGACGACCACGCCTTTAACGATTTGTACGAAAAGGTCATCATGGAAAAAAATGCTCGATCATTGACTCAAGATCAACAATCAATTGAGCTTTTTTAAGCCGATACAGCTAGCGCTCTAGGATTTTTTATTTTTCTTAGCTTTACGTTTTTTCTTTAAGTAGTCTTTCACTGGTGTGGCTTTGGTAGGCAAGGCTTGTTCGAAGCGTTGAGCCATTTGCGCAAGCCTTTCTTCTTTACGCTCGTGCTCTTTGGCTTCTCGAGCCCCTTCAAGACTGAAGACATTTTTATTGGATGAATCAGGAGTCATGGCAAGTACCTCTTAACTTAAGCCATGATACTCCTGAGTATGACAGGGTCAATTTTAAGTTTTCAATGAAGCCAGGTGGTGATCCAGTTTGCCCATTTCCTGCTCTAGATCCACACTGGATTGATTGCTCTCACCAGCAAGGCTTGCCAATGCTTTGGCCGCATCACCAATGATAGTGAGATTGCGGCTGATCTCTTCACTCACCGAACTTTGCTCTTCTGCTGCCGTAGCCACTTGGGTGATGTGATCCGCAATGGTGGTAATATCCCCCACTACAGATGCCAAAGCGTCATAAGACTCTTGGGTTTCTTCCATGGCCCCCTTGGCTTTTGAGGTACCGGATTCAATCACGGTCACCGCTTGTTTCACGCCCCCTTGAAGGCTTTGAATCATTTGGTTGATCTCTTCAGTACTGGTTTGGGTTTTCGATGCCAAGCTGCGCACTTCATCTGCTACCACAGCAAAACCACGACCTTGCTCCCCTGCACGAGCTGCCTCGATAGCTGCGTTTAAAGCTAGCAAGTTAGTTTGCTCGGCTATGGCACGAATCACATCCAAGATACGGTTAATGTCTTCGGTGCGAGATGCCACTTCAGAAATTGACTGACTCGCTTGCTGCATATCATTGGTCAATTCTTGCACGGTATTCACCGAACCCGACAATGAGCTTTGCGATTTCAGCACAGTTTCACGGGCACTCTTCGCACTGTCGGCCACTTCAATGGCCACTTGTGATACCTCAGTGGCTGTAGCTGACATTTCGTTTGTGGCCGTCACTACGCTATCAATTTCACGCTGTTGATCGTTGGTGGCCTCTAAACTTTGTTGGTTAATATGCTTGCCTTGCACCGCACTGTTCTTGGCAGCATCACCAACAATTTTAAGTTGTTGCACCATCTCACGTAGTTTCACGATAAATTTATTAAAGCCATTACTAAGGGAAATTAATTCGGCATGGGTTTTAAGGCGAATATCTTGGGTGAGATCCCCATCCGCACTGGCTAGGTTTTGCACCATTTCATCTAACTGTTTAATAGGACGCACGATAGAATTAACGATCAGCACCACCACCGCGATCACAATCAAGGTCACCACTAATGCAATGACGATGGCCATACTCACAATTTCTAAAATATTGGAGTCAATTGTGTCGATTAATTCATTGGTACTGGCCAACACCACGGCTTCTGGTAGTTCAATGAGAATCGACCAAGTATTCCCCGATGCCTGAATAGGCACACTGGTGGCAACATAATATGTGCCTTCATGCAGCCAAGTGGTTTTCTCAGATTCATGCAGTTTTAATAATTCATCATTAAATGTATCGCGGGACTCCGACAATGGGCGCGTTAGTTTGTCTTTGTATTTACTCGACGCCGCCACTAAACCCAATTCACTTAGTAATGTGATAGAGCTTTGGCCGCCATAAAGCTCTTTTGCACGCTTATCAATAATTTTTTGAAAAACGGGTAAGTTTACATCTGTACCCACAACCCCTTTAAATTGACCATTCACTAAAACAGGGGTCACTAATGAGGTCATTAACTCGCTATAGCCTTCGCTGATTTCATAAAGGTAAGGCTCAGATGCACAGGGCTTTTTAGAATCCATGGAGCACAAATACCACTCCGCTTCCCGAATCCCAAATTCACCCACCGCATCGGCGTGTTTTTCTGCAGAATCTTCCACCCTTTGTTGTTCTAGGTTGCCCTCTGGAGTGCGAATCCAATATATCTCTAAAGCCCCAGTATTCTCTACGGTATAAATATCGCTGGTGCCAACCAATTCATCATCGCGACCATCGTAGGCATTACGCTCAAACTGCGCATAAATGGAGCTGATATCTTTATGAGTCCCCAGAGTTGCCCCCACCACGTTATTCACCTGGTCTCGCGTCATTCTGTGATCAGTACTCGCTATGGATTCCGATAACGCTTTGGCTACACCCGCCGAAATACGAAAAGCGCCATTTATAAAGCCTGAAACTTGGTGGCCGATTTGCTCCCCTTCGCTGTTCAAACGACCAAGCAGTTCTTGCTCCATGGTTGTTCTCGTTTGCGAAACCAGCTCTTCTTTCATCTGATCCAGATTCATGGACAGATTTACGTTAAGAATAACCACTAGCACCACAAATGCGGCGATAATGGCCCCTAACAGTTTGTTTTTTAAAGGTAATGATCTAAACGACATCTTCATTACGAGTCCTTCATATTTGAGATAGCCTTTCCTAATATTTGAGTATAGGCAAGGTATGAGGTTTTGCTGGTACTTGTATTCCAATTTCTCCTAAGCATAATGCCCAGCCATGAATGAACTCCCCATCAATCGTATTTTGCCCGACGTTATGCACCAAATTGGTCTGCATAAGCGACTGGTCATACAAGCACCACCTGGCGCAGGCAAATCCACACAATTACCATTGGCTTTTATTGGCCAAGCATTTCAAGGCTGCATTTGGCTACTGGAACCCAGACGCTTAGCGGCCGAGCAAGTGGCCCATCGCTTAGCAGCCAGTTTGAATCAAAACGTGGGTGAATCCATCGGACTCATCACAGGGGAAAGACGCAAGCTCAGTGACAAGAATCAAATCCTTGTCATGACAGACGCCATCTTGAGTCAGCGTTTAATAAAAGAAAACGACATTCCTGATTGTGCCATGGTCATCTTTGATGAATTCCATGAACGCAATTTAGAAACCGATTTAGGGTTAGCCTTGGTATTGCAATGCCAAGAATATTTACGTGATGACTTAAAGCTCATCATCATGTCAGCCACATTAGACAGCGAGCATTTAGCGCAACGCCTAGACTGCCCCATAATCAGCAGTGACGGTCGCAGCTTTGATGTGGATGTGCATTATTTACCCAAACATGAGGCCACCTACTTATCACAAGCGGTGAAAAGTGCGGTTCAATTGATATTTAATCAGCAAGACACGCAAACCAACAACGATATTTTGATCTTTTTACCCGGCATGAAAGAGATCCAACAATGCCAGCGTTTATTAAACGAAACCTTTGAAAGCCAACTAAGCAGCAAGCAATTATCCATTGAAGCGCTTCATGCACAACTGAGCGCAGAGCAACAACAAAATGTCATCGCCAGTGGCGGCCCACAAAAAATTATCCTTGCAACAGACATTGCTAAAACCAGTTTAACCTTGCCCCGCGTGTCCGTGGTGATTGATTCAGGTTTAGAGCGCATCAATCAATTCAATGTGCGCCAAGGCATGGATGAATTGGTCACCGTTAAAGCCAGCCAAGCCAGTGCCATTCAACGGGCAGGTCGTGCCGGTCGCGTACAAGCGGGTCGATGCTATCGTTTATACAGTGAAGAGGATTTTCAGCGTCGCCCTGCATTCAGTACTTACGCCATTGAGCGCAGCGACCTTGCTCCTTTATGTTTAAATTTAGCGGCATGGGGCAGTTTGGATGTATCCGATTATGAATTTCTCTCGCCCCCTGACCCAACACGCATGGGCCACAGCATCGAGCTATTACAAAATTTAAACGCGCTAAATCAAGATACCATAACCGATCACGGTCAAACCCTCGCCTTATTTGGTGTGCACCCACGCCTAAGTCACATGATGATGCATGGGCAAGCTTGGCACCTAGGATTCACAGCTTGCACCCTAGCGGCTTTATTAAGTGAAGGCGATCCCCTTGCTTTTGATGAACCCAACAGTGATTTAACTCTACGCATGCAATTGTTTGAGCAGTCTCACTTACCTGCATTTTTTGAAGGGGCGAAAGTCAATCAGCATTTAGCAAAACGCATACAACGCCAAGCCAAAAAATACGCAGCCCTGCTACGCATTCAACCTGAGAACATCCAAATAGACGCCACTCATAAATTATTAATGTTGGCCTACCCAGATCGCATTGCGCAAAAACGCGGCAAAGGTTATCGCTTACGCAGTGGACAAGGTTGTCAGTTACATGATTTGGATCATCTCACCCAGCAAGATTGGTTAGCCGTGTGTTTTATTCAGCAATCACAACAGGCAGGACAACACGCGCGCAGCATTATTCGCTTGGCATGCCCCACTGATCGTCAAACCATTGAAACATTATTTAAAGATGAGCTGAGCACCACCACCTATTTGCAACTCAACGATAAAAACCAGCTCAATGAAATCTCACAAGAAAAACTGGGCGAACTGGTTATAAAAGAAACCTCACAACCCGCCCAAGCAAGCGCACGACAAGAATACGATTTGCAACAGTTTAAACAGCTTGGGCTAAGCTATTTGCCCTTGGGTGATTCGCACAAAAACACCCTCAGCCGCTTGCAACTGGCCCATGCATTATTTGCCAACGAATTTGTGAGTTTCGCTGAGCAAGACTTAATAGCGGATGCGGAAAATTGGTTAGCGCCTTTTCTAGCCACCAGTGGGTTAAAACAAGTGGATTTT
The DNA here is from genome assembly GCA_041546605.1 of Bermanella sp. Classification (GTDB taxonomy): domain Bacteria; phylum Pseudomonadota; class Gammaproteobacteria; order Pseudomonadales; family Oceanobacteraceae; genus Bermanella. The sequence continues at coordinate 4,682 of JBFEWA010000058.1, read as the reverse complement.
CAACAGGCGTTTTTAAGTCGCTTAGAATGGCCAGTCCAACAACAGCTTAATCACCTATTCCCTTTAAGCTTTGAGTTGCCCGTGGGTCGACACGCCAGCATTGATTACACCCAATCACCACCTGTGATAAAAGCCAAATTGCAGGAATGTTTTGGTTTGGCGCAATCCCCTACGATTGCCAACGGTAAGGTAACGCTGAACCTGCATTTATTGTCACCAGCCCAGCGCCCATTAGCCATGACCCAAGACTTGGCGTTTTTTTGGAAAGAAGCGTATCCACAAGTTAGAAAAGAAAACCGTGGCCGTTATGCCAAACACCCATGGCCGGAAGATCCATTAAGCGCACAAGCCAGTAGTCATACAAAACGCTATACTGAACACAATTCAAAATAAAACATGTGGATTTGGAATTCCCAACCATTAGGGATGTCCAAGTCACAGACATCAAATTGCATCAGGTGAGTTATGAAGTATTTAGGATTAGTAGTATTAATCGTTATCGCCATCATTGTGGGCTACAACCTACAAAGCCCACAATTAGTGGACACTCAAGCAACATCTAATAGCTCTAATAACAAGGCCTCATCAATGTCTTCACAAACGGATGGGGCGCTTACGCACGATCATGACCATGACAGCCACTCAAACACAACAGCCAATGCAGCCACCAGCGCACAACCACCAGCATCGGGTAAAACAGGCAACCCACATTTTGATCAACTAACCCCAGAGATGCAGCAGGCAGTCAAAGACAGTTTATTACTAGAAGGGCCAATGAAGACCCATAAGCGCCCTGACGGCACCATTGTTTTACCCTCAAACGGGCGTTTCACCCAGATGCCGGTAGCCGTTCAAATGCCAGATGGCAGCATCCAAATCCGAGAATATTCAGTGGTGCCTAAACCGGCATCCCCTGCCAGTAAATAGAACATCCGCACCACTTTGTTATATTCTTTTTTCAGTACCAAGGAGGGCTTTAACAACCAATCCCCTAATACCTCTTTGTTATTTACAAAATTTTACAAGACCGTTGCAATTCATTACGTCAAGTCCCGCCACAAATTGTATGTTTAATAGTGTGAGTTTGATCACTTAATAACCAATACAATTGAGGACAGTTACCCATGGCTTGGATCATCAGTGTTTTCAGCGTGATGTTATTGATCAGTAGCCAAGCATTTGGGGCCGCTTGTGATGCTTCCAGCACATCCACCAGCACAGGGGCAAGTTTTAGCAGCAACTGTACTGTCACCGACGCCACCACAGGCACCGTTATCCAATTAAACTTCTATAATGGTTTCAGCGATGCCACTGCAATTTCAGCCATAGATGGCAATAACGGCACCACTGTCGGCGCACAACGTAAGCTTTCTTTCATCAAAGCGGCTGAATTAATTGCAGCTCAAATTGATACCCCACAAACATTAATAATTGATGCCGACTTTACCAACCTCAGCTGTGATGCAAGTTCAGCCACTCTAGGCAGCGCTGGGGCAACCATTAATCTAGGTAATGTGACTCCTGCGGCAGGTACCATAAACACCTTTTATCCAGTTGGATTAATTAACGCCATTGGTAATAACGACTACGATGCCGGTTCTGATATTACTGCACAATTCAATTCCAATATTGGTAATACAGGTTGCCTTCAAGCAAGTAATGGCTGGTATTACGGTTTTGGCACTCCGGCCACCAATTACATCGGCTTCACAACGGTTTTACTTCATGAAATCACCCATGGATTAGGCTTTGCCAGTTTGACTAATGCTTCCTCTGGTGCCAAAGCCTCAGGTATTGATGATATTTTCTCAAACTTCTTATACGCAGCCGCCAACTCAGCTGACTGGTCAGTAGCTGGTGGCTTATCAGATGCGCAACGTGCCGCTTCAGCTATCAGCAGTACAGGGCTTCTTTGGAACGGCAGTAATGTGAATACTCAAGCTATTGGGGTATTAACAGCAGGGTTTCAAGACAATGACGCCTCGTCTACATTCACCTCAGGTGATCGCGTGCAGATGTATGCACCCAACCCAGTGGAGAATGGCTCTAGCGTAAGCCACTTCAATACCGCCGCCTCACCTAATGAGTTAATGGAGCCTCAGTACACAGAAGGACAATACACGTTAGGTTTAGCCGCATATTTATTGAAAGATATTGGCTGGATCGTGAACTTAGCCAGCAATACAGCACCAACTATTACCGCCGTTGATCAATCCACAAACGAAGACACAGCCAAAGTTGTCGATGCCAGTGGCTGGGCCAGCGATGCCGATAGCGATACCTTGTCTTACTCTGTTGCCTCAAGCTGTGCGACGAACATCAGCTGTAGCATTAACAGTGATGGCACCAACCTCACCATGACACCCGCGGCCAACCACAATGGCGGCTCTCATACCATCACCATTAATGTGAACGACGGTAATGGTGGCAGTGCCAGTGATACCTTTAACCTAAACGTAGTGGCGGTAAATGATGCGCCTGCTATTTCAGGCCTGCCGGATATTGGTTCATTAAATCAAGGGGCCACTAGCTCGGCCATTGATCTAGACAGCTACACTACAGATGTTGATGGGGATACTGCATTCACCTATACCGCTTCAGCCTGCGGCGCACATCTTACCTGTAATATCTCGGGTTCATCTTTGACCATCACAGCTGGCGTTGGCTTTGCGGGCACCGAAGCGGTCACCATTCAAGCAGAAGATGCCGGTGGTCTAACCAATACCGATTCGTTCAATGTGACCATTAACGCGGCCGGCAACACAGCACCCGTATTGAATACCATTGGCAACCAAGGTGCACCGGTTAACGCTAATCTTGTCATCACACTTTCTGGTACTGATGAGAATAGCGATACTCTGACTTACTCTGAAACCAGTGACGCGGGCAATGTGGCATCCATTACAGGCACCACTTTAACTCTATCTAGCGCCAGCACTGGCACCTACAGCGTCACCGTAGAAGTGAGCGACGGCAACGGTGGCACCGACAGTGAGACCTTCAACTTCACCGTCTATGCCGAACCAAGCATCGACATTAACAGTACAACCCTAGCTGATGGCGACACCCTCAATATCAGCAATAACAGCACAGCCATTGATTTAAGTAATGTGAATGCTGCTTATAGTTACGCCCTCACCTTTGAAGGCAATAACGCCAACAGTCTTTTGAGCGCAAACGGCAGCACACTAACCATTGCCATGCCAACGGCTGGTCAGTTTGCCGGTCAGTACACACTGACTTTCACAGATGACAACACAGGTAGCTCCTATGCTATGACCTTGGTGCGCAGCCCTCGCTTGGTAGTATCCGCCAGCAAGTTGCTCGCAAATCAGCTGGTGCAAACACTGACCATCGAAGGGGGCGCGTCTAATACGCTGTACACCCTAAGCAGCAGCGAAACGCAGTTGGGCTTTAGTAAAAACAACAACCTGGTTACGAGTGTAAACGCCGATGGTGACGCCAACTCTTTCTACGCCGCCAGCGTCTTGTTAGACGTGGACAATGTGATTGCCAATACGGCAGTCACCATTACCGTGGACAGCACCTTTGAAACCGTCACCCGTTCAGACATCACCCTTGTACCAAGTCGCACCCACAGCGTGACAGTTCAAGATACCAGCGGTGGTGCACTCGCCGGTGCCACCTTAACCTTGGACACCACTGATCTTATTGATTACAACCTAGCTACCACTTACACGTCAGATAGTGCTGGCAATGTGGATGTGATCTTGCCGGCAGATGGCGCCGATTACACAGCTCAAGTGAGCCTAAGCGGTTACGGCAATGTAGACATTATTCTGGATGATCTAACGCTTACGCAAACCGTCACCCTTGAAGAAATCACTGATCCAATGGTGATCTCAGGCGCCATTACCGCCTTGGGTGACTTAAGCTTTGCAAGCGAGCTACCCGAGGTCACCCTGACACTTGCCGACGGTAGCCAAGTGGCGCTCACCGTCACTAAGGTAAGTAACGCCCTAGCCACGTTTAATTACACACACAATCTCGCCACCGGTTCGGTGGATTCATTAAGCGTGACCCATAGCCAAGGGGTAGGATTAATCTTCAACATTAACACCACAAGTAACGTGGCCTTTGATATCTTTTTGGAATCCAGCACGCAAATTATTACCAATGGAACCACAAATGTGGGCCCCAGTGGCGGCAGCCTAGGATACTGGTTGATGGTGCTATTCGCCCTTACCTTGATTGGCCGCGTTACTCAACGAAAACGTACCTGATTCACACATTAAGCGCCCTTCGGGGCGTTTTTTTGTTAATGGATGTAACTAAAGGCGAAATACTATTAGAATGTGCCGAACATTATTTAGTCGCTGTTACCAAGCGCCCAAATACGCTTGGTAGCCTAGAACATGGACGTCATCATGGGCACATCTACTTTCTTTTTATCCGGGATACTCATTGCTCTGAGTTTAATGAGTACCAGCAGCCACGCCGCTACATGCCCAGCAAGTACAAGCCAATCACCCATCAGCAACGTCGCCACTTGTACGGTTACTAGTACGAATATTAATCAATCCTCGTTTACCCTGAATTTCCTGTCTGGATTTAATGACACAACCGCTATCGCACCCACTGGGGGGAATAATGGTGAAACCATAGGGGAACAGCGTCGCCTAGCTTTTATTAAAGCTGCTGAGACATTAGCAAATCAAATA